>NZ_JBIDFE010000015.1:0-65630 GCF_046635605.1 Gilliamella sp. BG3 | reverse complement strand
TAGTATATAACTATGCTACTCTATTTTAGAATAAAAACTTTATTTTTCATCTACTTTTTTGTAAAGTTTTGTTAAGCTCCTTCTTTAATAAAAGATCATCCATTGCTCTAAATTTTTTAATAATATAAGATAACGAATCCATTACTTAAAATCACATATTTGCTTATTAATATTAAGACTTAATCATTAACCTTTACAGAAACATAATTAATACTTCCTATATTTTTGTATATCGCTATTTTAGATCCTAACAATAGCGAATAGACAACATCCATGACTTAATAGCATTTTTTTGCTATAGTAAACCCCATTTTATTTAATCTATAAGAGTTATAAGCTATGGAATCTATACCTAATTGCCCTGTTTGCCAATCTGAACACACTTATCATGATGGCAGCTTTTGTGTTTGCCCTGAATGTGCCCACGAATGGGATCCAAACGAGGCTGTGTCTTCTGATGTTGGATTACAGGTAAAAGATAGCAATGGTAATTTACTTGCTGATGGCGACGATATTATTTTGACTAAGGATCTAAAATTGAAAGGATCTTCAACGGTGCTGAAAAAAGGCGCTAAAGCCAAAGGCATTCGTTTAGTCGAAGGTGATCACGAAATCGACTGCAAAATTGATGGCATGAAAATTATGCTAAAAGCCTGCTTTGTAAAAAAAGCTTAGTTAACTATTTTATTAATGCTGATTTTATCAGCATTAATCTGTTTTAGTGTTAATTAATATAATCTATCATACAATAAACATACTTAGTTAGATCATTGTTTTCAATTAAGTATTTATTGTTTTTTGAAGAATTTATTTCCCATAGCCACAAAAAATAAGTCAAGTTGAATAGGTAAATTAAATACGACTGTGTGATCAATTTATATCACTGAGTTAAATACCATAAGATACTAGAAATTCGCTCAAACATTTGTTCAAAAATAAATTCAGTAAATGCGGGTAGTGTTGTAATTAAATAAGTTAGCATGATTAGCCCTAAAAATAGGGTCGCTGGATAACCAACCACAAATATAGATAGCTGTGGCGTCATTCTGTTAAGTAGTCCTAATGATATGTTGATGATTAATAGCAATGTCATTAAAGGAAGTGCTAACATGATTGCGTTGATAAATAATAGTTTGCTGACTTCAATTAATGCTAAGTATCCATTCGCTTGTAATGGCATTACTGCAATCGGAATAATATCAAAACTATTTGATATGCCGTATAACAACCATAAATGGCCATCAAGACTGAGAAATATTAATAAAGCAATGATGTTAATTAAGCGCGATAATACTGATGTTGATGGACCGCCAATAGGGTCAAAAAAGGTCGCCATTCCTAGCCCCATTTGCATCCCTATTAATTCTCCTGAAAATCGCACTGTCATAAATGCCAACTGCATGGTAAAACCAATAAGTATTCCAATCATTATTTGTTGTGCAATAATCCATATTCCTATAAATGAGTATATTTTTATATTGTCATCAATATGTGGATGTGGCAGTACAATCGTAGTGAGTAGCGCTAGGCCAATTTTAACTCGATTAGGCGTTTCCTTTTCGCCAAAAATGGGCGCTACCATGATCAACGCTAAGATACGAACAAAAGGGAAAAAATAGTCCCTAATCCAAGAAAAGAAATCGATATTAAATAAGTTGTTGATATCAAATTCCATTACATTTAACGGGTTAAGTTAGGAATATCTGTAATAACGGTTTGGATATAGTCGATCATGGTTGATAGCATTGATGGCCCCAATATTATTAAAACCACAATGACCACTATGATCTTGGGAATAAATGATAATGTCATTTCGTTAATTTGCGTCGCAGCTTGTAATAAACTAATGATTAACCCTGTTACTAATGCGGCTAATAATAACGGTCCAGCTAATGATGCCGAAACTTTTATCGCTTGTATGGCTAACGTGCTGATATATTCAGATGACATAGTGCGACTCAACTAAAAAAGCTTTGTGCTAATGATCCAAGTAATAAATGCCAACCATCTGCCAAGACAAATAACATTAATTTGAATGGCAATGATACTGTCGCTGGTGGCACCATCATCATTCCTAATGCCATAAGCGTGCTTGCTACCACTAGATCAATTACTAAGAATGGAATAAAAATTGTAAAACCAATTTGAAACGCTGTTTTTAATTCACTCACCACAAAAGCAGGAACTAATACTTTTAAAGGAACGTCTTCCCGTGTTTGAATGTCGTTTTGGTGAGACATGTTAACAAATAACGCTAGGTCATTTTCTCGCGTTTGGGTAAGCATAAATTCTTGTAATGGTTTAGTTGCTTTTGTTAATCCTTCTTGCATGGTAATTTGATTTTGTGAATATGGCACATACGCTTCTTGATAAATTTTATCAATGACTGGCGACATAATAAAAAAAGTCATAAAAAGCGAAATTCCCAAAATAACTTGATTCGGCGGTGCTGATTGCGTACCTAGGGCATTACGTAACAGACCTAACACAATGATAATTCTTGTAAAACTGGTCATCAATAATAATATTGCTGGTATAAAAGTGAGCAATGTTAAAAAGACTAATGTTTCAACTGGTAACGACCAATTTTGCCCACCTGTTAGGGACTGATTTATGTTAGTTAAAGCTGAAGTTTCAGCATGGCTAGATAAGCTAAATAGCAATAAACTTAGCAAAATAGTTAAATTTAATCGCACTTGTTGTTACTCCTTTTTCACTTTTAAAGCGGATTGTAATATCTGTTGAAATGCGTTAATTTTCGTAAGATTTTTATCTGCTCCATTTTGCGAAAGCAACACTTTGGTTCGTTCTTCATTGATGGTATGTAACAATGTCATTTGTTGAGGAGTAACACCTACCACTAATAATTGGTTATCAACGTGAATAACCATAATACGTTCTTTAGGATTAATGTTATATGTGGCTTTGACATCAATCCATTGTTCGGTCGTTTTTTTCCAACCCATTCTTTTTGCGAGCCATCCTAGCAATAAAATAAAACCGATGATCACAATAAGCGTTAATCCCATTGACGATCCAATTTCGGTATAAATATTTAAATCAGAAGACGATGGCGATAAGGTATTAGTATTGGTTGCACCAACCGTAGGTTGAATCAAATTAGGTTGCTTTATTGTCATTAACGGCTTAATCTTCTTACACGCTCTGATGGAGTAATAATATCGGTGATACGTACACCATAGTTATCGCCAACTACCACAATTTCGCCTTGAGCTATTAAATAACCGTTAATTAATATATCTAATGGTTCTCCTGCAAGCCCATCTAATGCAATTACCGAACCTTGGGTTAGATTTAATAGATCTTTAATAGCTATTTTTGTTCGACCAAGTTCAACGCTTAAATCAACAGGTATATCTAATATAAGATTAATATCTTGCTTTTTATCTTTTGTTTGTTGAGGAGATAATGTTTCAAAAATAGCCTCTTTAGTGATGAGTTCATCACTCATTACTTTTTCTTCTTGGTCTTCGCCGTTATTTGGTATAATGTCAGTCATTGAACACTCCCTCATTCAGTTGTTCTATCACAGGATTAATGACCTGTTCTACTTGAATTGCATACTGTTTATTTACTTTACCGTAATGGCCTTTTAATACAGGTACACCACCAACTGTTACATCTATATTTGTTGGTTTTTCAATTGTTAAAATATCATCAACTTTTAACGCTAACAGTTTTTCAACAGTTGTATGAATATGGGTAAAATTGGCAACTAATTCGACAGATGATTGTTTAATTCCAGTGGTTAATGAACTCATCCAGATATTATCGTCTTGATAAGTCTGTTCTTCGATAGGTGGCTTTATTAGCAACTCTTTGATTGGTTCAACCATAGAATAAGGGATACAAATGCAAAATGTCGCTTTGCTATGACCCACTTCGACTTTGAAGTTTGTTGTTAGCACAACATCATCAGGCGAACTGGTAATGTTGGTAAATTTGCTTTGCATTTCAGAGCGAATATATTCGGTTTCAATTGGGTATACATCAGCCCATGAATTTTGATAAATAACTAATGCTAATTCTAATACTCGTTTTATGATTTGCTGTTCGGTGTGAGTAAATTCTCGTCCTTGTGTTTTTATTTTAGTTGTACGCCCGTCGCCTCCAAATAATGAATCAACGATAATAAAGACTAATTCAGGTGAAAATGAAAATAAGCTTGAACCTCTTAATGGGTTAAGATGAACTAAATTTAAATGGTTTTCTGATGAAATATCAGAAAACTCCTCAAATGTTTGTGGTTCAATCGGGGATGCAACTACATCGGCATTGCGACGCAATCGATTAAATAGCCCAATTCTAAACTGACGAGCAAAACGTTCATTAATGATTTCTAATGCGGTTAATCGTTCAGGAATAAAGCGATGTTTTACCGATAAATCATAAGGTTTAACATCAACCTTTTTACCAGAAGGTAACGAAAAAGAAGAAGCATCAATACTGCTATCTTCACCATCGTAAACAAAACTATCAGATAGTTGTTCTGCAGCACTATTTTCATTTAAATCTGTTGTGGGCTCTATCTTATCGGGCATAATAATCACCGTATAATAAAATCAGTAAATAGAACTTCATCAACTTTTACCCAATGTTTTGCATCATATTGTCTTGATAAGGTAGTTTTTATCTGCTCTTGTAAATCGATCTTCCCCGATTCTTGCTTTAGTTTGTTAACATGCTGTTTTGAAGTTAAAAGTAGTACGTCACTTCTTACTTCAGGTAAATAATCTAATAGCACTGTTCTTTGGTTTTCATCGGCGATACGCAAAACTATTCCAATATAAATAATTTTATTAGTTTCGATATTATCTTCTGAGACAGGTAATGAAATAGTAAACGGCTTTAATGTTAAAAATACCGGTGACGTAACTTCGGGTTCTTCTTGTGCTTTAGTTGTGCTTTGTGAGTGATTGTGAAACCACAAATAAGCCGCAACACTTATCGCTAATAACGTAATAAGAATAAGAATCAGATTTAAAACACTTACTTTTTTTTTCGTGGTAGGCATATTTATTCTTGTCTCTATAAATTTAAAAAGATTTATAACCCATTAATTAGGTATAGTTACAAGAATAATAAATCATATTTTTTAAATTGATTTGAAGAATAGGCGACAAAACATTACCTATTTAAACGTTTCAATTGATTTAAAACATAAAATTGCTCAAAAAATAATAATTTTATTAGTTAAGCAAATATACTAAGTCTAGATTTAATTGATCGACTTTCAACTAGAGATTGCTCAATACTATCGTCTATTACATCAAGTGATACGACTTTCTGGGTTTGATTGCTTTTTGTTTGTTGCGGTGTATCAGATTGTTTTGAATCATTCATCATTGAAAAATCACCGATATTTGTTTGCTCTAGTGTAATACCTTGATCTTCTAATGATGTTCTTAAAAAAGGTAAAGCCGATTCTAACATACCTTTAACAACACTATGTGCTGCCATCATATGAAGATTCATTTTATCATCATTCATTGCAAGCTTAATGTACATTGAGCCTAACTCTTGTGGATGTAATTTTATTTCGGCAGTTTGAATACCTTGACGATTAAACATGATAATTTGTTCAGTTAATGAAGTTTGCCACTGCATAATATTTTGTGTAGGTAAATTTATTGTCGCTGATCTTGCGCTAATACTAGTTTGTGATAATAGCTGGTTTTGTCCATTGGTATTGGCTAACAAAAATGGCTCTTGATTAGTAGCCATTTGTCCTTCATCATCGTAATTATTTATTAATTGGACTTGATTCATCACTACTTTCTGCATAAATTCACTAGCTTTATGCGATTCATTTTTTGAGTTAGCAAAATTATTAATATTATCTTTAATATTTGTCGTTCCTTTATCCACAGGTTTAGTTTTTATTCCTGTTTGTGATGTTACTTTATTAATTAAATCTTCACTGTCATAAATAGAAGCAAGTAAATGCGTTGCTTGCTCATCGATTACCACTTCTGATGATCCACCGAATAAATTAACATTTAATGTTTCAGTATTTTGATCTATTTTTATATCACTATCTTGTGCTATTGGTGTTTGTATATTAAAGGGATAAATTTCCGTAATTAACATTTCAACATTATGATCATTATTTTCTTGCGCATCATCGATACCTTTTAATTTGGCATTAACTGTTTTTTTATTATGTTCGGTTTGATTTTCACTTTGTTGTAATAATTGTTGAAAGCAATCATTACCATTATTCGTTAAATTGGTTTCAACAAGATCTGATTGATGAGAAACAGTAGGGTTCAATCCATTGATAAGATTAACATTCATTTAATACTCTCCTTGCTAATTGTAACTGCGCAAATTCATCTGTCAGTTTTTGCTGTAACCGATTTTGTCGTTGCAAATATTGGTTATACTGCTTATTTAATAGTGTGGTATATGTGTTTAAGCTTTTTTGTGATTGATTAAGCTGATTTGTAATTTGCTTTTGTTTAATATCTAACGATAACAATAGCTTTTTTTGTTGCTCAATACCTTGCTCAATTGAAGCAATAAACGATTTAAAATTGTTTAACTCGCTACCTTTAATACCTTCAAATAAGGCATTATTTAATTTTTGTTGATATTCAACATAATAATTATTTAGAACATTTAGCTGCGATTGCGCATTTTGATGATTTTCATTTGCTTTTTTTAGTTTTATCAAATTATCGTCTACCGACTTTTGCGCCAATTTTTTTAATGTTGAAAATGCAAGTTGCGAAGGATTTTTATTCATTATGATCTTTCCCTAACGAGCTAATGGTGGCTCAACAATGGCCGCTAATTGTTGATAAGCGTCTTGATAACAGCAATGTTCATTAATACCTTGTTGTAAAAATTTTTGCATAGCAGGATATAGCGTTATCGCTCTGTCTAATAATGGATCTGTGCCAGATACATAAGCACCAACATTAATCAAATCACGGTTTCGTTGAAAAATTGAAAATAATTGTTTAAATAATCTAGATTTTTTTTCATCTTCAGGGGCAGTAAGATCTGTCATTACGCGACTGATTGAAGCCTCAATATCAATAGCTGGATAATGCCCTGATTCAGCAAGAGATCGAGATAAAACAATGTGTCCATCTAAAATTGCTCTGGCCGAATCTGCAATCGGATCTTGTTGATCATCACCTTCGGTTAATACCGTATAAAATGCAGTAATTGAGCCTTTCCCTTCTTCATCATTACCTGCTCTTTCAACTAATGCGGGTAGCTTTGCAAAGACTGATGGCGGGTAACCTTTAGTTGCTGGGGGTTCACCTATTGCTAAAGCAATTTCTCGTTGTGCCATAGCATAACGAGTTAAAGAGTCCATAATCAATAAAACGTTAAAACCTTTATCACGAAAGTTTTCAGCAATTTTTGTTGCATATGCCGCTCCTTGTAAGCGTAATAATGGCGAAACATCCGCTGGTGCTGCTACAACAACCGCTCGAGCTAATCCTTCTTCGCCTAAAATATTTTCAATAAAGTCTTTAACTTCTCGACCTCGTTCACCAATCAACCCGACAACAATAATGTCCGCTTGCGTATAACGAGCCATCATGCCTAGTAAGACACTTTTACCAACCCCTGATCCAGCAAATAAGCCCATTCGTTGCCCTTTGCCAACCGTTAGCAAGGCATTTATAGCTCTGACACCAACATCAAGAACCTGATGAACAGGAGTCCGTTGTAGTGGATTGAGGGATTTATTGGCTAATCCAGCATACTCAATATGCTCAGGTAATGGTTTATCATCCAAGGGATTTCCCATAGCATCAACCACTCGACCTAATAATCCCATTCCCATAGGTAATACTTTATGATTAAAATGTGTTAGATCATATTGCTTAGTATAGACTCGTGCCCCTAATAAAATACCGTCAGTTGATTCAAATGGCATTAAGTAAAGTGTTTTATCACTAAATCCAACTACCTCACACTCAACGGGCTCAATTCGACCGTCGGTTTGTCGTTCAACCAAGCAGTTAGACCCCAAAGGTAACTTTAGTCCAATAGCTTCTAGCACAAGTCCCGATGCTTTAATCAATCTTCCATATTGGCGGATTAGTGATAGTGATTCAAGTTGTTGTGTAGCTTGGTCAATTTTATTTAGCCATTGTGCAGAATATCTCACGTTAATGATTGTCCTCTTTTAGGCTATCAGACATTATTTGCCAGTGTTGATCGATATTTGCATCAATTTCATTAGTTTCGGTAAATATCTTGCATCCACCCTGTTCTACGTTAGGATCGGCAATAAGTTGCCAATGATGTTGACTGATTTCATCATTCAGCATGGGTTCTAACCACAGTAAATCAGCTGGATTTAGGTGCAATCCCATAGGTTCAGACAAAACTGAGCACTGTTCAACTAATGTTTTTATGGTATAAATAAGCTGTTTTTGCTTAGCTTTTGGTATCGTGCCTACTGTTTTTTGCGCAGCAATCAATGCTAAATCAAGCAGTTTAGGAACAATTAATTCATCGATCTCGTTAATCGAATTTTGAAAATTAGCTATTAAATTAGCTATAGCTTGAACGGCATTTAATTTTTCTTCATTAAGTTGTTGTTCAATGAACTGGCGCCCTTCTTGCTCGCCAATTTGATAGCCTTCATCATAACCAGCCTGTTTACCTGCATTGAAACCTTCTTGTTGACCTAAATTAAAACCGTCCTGATAAGCCTGTTTTTTTACCTCTTCTTTTAATTGCTCTAACTGTTGTGCCTGATTTAACTCTGGTTCAATTACAACATTATCTATCTCGGTAGCAGTTAGTTCTGTTTCAGGATCATCAGTTCCAACGTTTATAGCAACTTCATTTTTACTTAATTTCGGTAATTCGGGTAAAGAGAAATCTTGAAAACTTAATGGTTCCCAATTTAATCTATCTGGCCGATTACACATATTCATCATCACCGCTACTTAGGATCACTTCACCACTTTCTGCTAATCGACGAGCAATAGCCAGTATTTTTTTCTGTTCAGTTTCAACTTGAGATAAACGTACAGGAGGTCTATTTTCTAAATCTTCACGTAAGATAGATGCCGCTCGCTGTGACATGTTACTCAATAGTTTTTCTCGTAATTCAACCGATGCACCTTTCAATGCAATTATTAATATTTCATTATCGACTTCTTTAAGTAAGCGTTGAATACTTCTATCATCCACTTCAACAAGATTTTCAAATAAGAACATTTCATCAATAATTTTTTGGGTTAACTCGCCATCATAATCACGCAATGCATTAATAACTTGCTCTTCTTGCTGCGTTTTCATTAAGTTAATAATTTCTGCCGCAGTACGTATACCACCAAGATTATTAAGTTTGATATTTTGACCATGTAGTAAAGTCGATAATGAAGTTGAGAGTAATTGAAGTGCAGAAGGCTCTACTCCTCCAAAAGTTGCAATACGTAACATGACATCGTTTCGTAATTCATCATCAAATAGATTTAGAATTTCTGCCGCTAAATCACGATTTAGATGAACTAAAATAGTTGCAATAATTTGTGGATGTTCTTTTTTGACCAAATCAACTGCTCTTGTAGCATCGACATAGTTGAGCATTTCAAGACCATCGGTTGCTTCTTCTTTTCCTGTATCTAATAATTCATCCAGTAAACGTTCGGCTTTTTCACTACCAAGAGATCGACCCAATATTGTACGTAAGTAACCATCTGGATCGGTATTTAAAACAGCGCATTCTTCAAGAGCAACTTGGCACTCGTTAAGTATACCTTTCAACTTTTCTTGCGAAAATTGAGGTAATGACATCATCGCACTACTAATTTGTTGCACTTCTTTATGGTTAAGATGTTGCATAACTTGTGCCGCTAACCCTTCACCTAACACCATTAAAATCGCAGCTACTTTTTGAGATTCACTTAATATCATTGCTCAGTGTCCTCCTTATTTATCCAATTACGAATAATTAGTGCCATTACACGCGGTTCTTTTTCAACAATTTTCCGTATATGCTGTTGTTGTTGCGTATTATCTTCAAATATTTTTTGCTGTTGTTTACTGTGAGCTTTATAATCTAATTTATCGTCTACGGTAGATTGAGAAACTAATGATTCTCCATTATCAATAAGGAATTTACGTTGTAATTTTATCCATACCGAACGTAAAACCTTACGCCACGCAAACCATAAAATAATAATATAAATTAGATATTTAATTACTGTTTTAGCAGAATCATAAAATTCAGGAGTTTTCCAAAATGCCATATTATCGTTGTCATTAAGTGTTTGATCGGTAAATTTCAAATTTGCAACAGTCAAGCTATCACCACGTAAATCAGAAAAACCCATTGCCTGACGGGCTAATGCTTCAATATTTTTCAGTTCATCACTATCTAGTTTTACCCATTGTTCAGTTATGGAAGATGACTTGTCATTGTCATTGTCATTGTCATTATCACTGTCAACATCCTCAGATTTAACATTATCTGGCTCGGTTGTAACAAATTTATAATTCACCAAAACAGCAACCGATAAACGTTTAATACGACCTTCAGGTATTTGACTGTGTATAACCTTTCTATTTACTTCAAAATTAACGGTATTATTTGATTGCAAGCTGTAATTTCCTTGCTTATCGTGTTTTTCAGTCGATTCTTGTTCATCGATTGGCGCGCTAGATGCAGGTACAGGTTGATTAGACAACGCTCCTGGCACACCACCTACACCATAGCTTTTAGCTGATTGACGATTTTCTACTTGTTGCTTACTGCGAATAGTTTGATTAGCAATATCACTATTAGGATCATAAGTTTCTGATGTTGATTCTTGTCGACTGAAATCAATATCAGCATTCACTTGTACCTTGACATTATTTTTACCCAAAATTGGCGTGATAATTTTTTCTACTCGTTCACGAATATTATTTTCAATTCGCTCACCAAATTCGAGTTGAGCAACATTTGTGTTTCTATCACGATAACCTTCACCAGTTAACAGGTGACCATGCTGATCGATAATGGTCACTTTATCTGCTTGTAATTCTGGCACACTACTGGAAATTAAATGGATAATGGCATCGATTTGACCTTGTGATAAGGATCGCCCAGGAAATAACGTTAACGCCACCGATGCAGAAGGAGATTTCCTTTCCCTGACAAATAAAGAAGGTTTAGGCATCGCTAAATGCACTCTAGCATCATCAATACTACTGATGATGGATATTGTTCGGGATAATTCGCCTTCTAAAGCTCGTTGATAATTTATTTGTTCATTGAATTGGCTCATACCAAAACTTTCTTTGTCGAGCAATTCAAAACCAACTGCCCCACCTTTTGGTAAACCCTGCTGAGCAATACGTAATCGGGTATCGTAAACTTTATCTTGCGGAATTAAGATTGTGGAACCAGAAGACGAAAATTGATAAGGAATATTCATCTTATCAAGTTGGCTAATAATTTCACCACCATCTTTATCATTTAAATTACTGAATAAAACTGCATAAGACTCATCTTTAGCCCATAAATAAATAAAACTAATAATGGCTATTATAATTACAGCAGCAATTAACAATGCCATTTTGGTGTTTTGTTTTAGTTGATTTATAAAAGGCAACTTATTTAATATTGATTCACCTTTATTATTGACTGTTTGACTAGCCATTGGCACCCTGACTCTAAACTATTTAGATTAACTCTGTTCGTTATTATCCATGTATTTAAAAAATTCAATGGCGAGAAAAGCGTGCACTTTTTCCCTTACTTGTACCCTTTGTTTTTTTATTTATATGTTAAATTTAGCCATACAGTAACAAAAGAGCTAAAAAGCAGTTATCAAAATGAATACAATCAATACATTCAATCCAATTGAGCTAACTGATTTAAATAAATCAACGTCAATATCTCCAAAAACGCATTTTGCAGATAAAAACTTTGTTTCAGAATTAAAAACCGCTTTAGATAACATCAGTCAAATACAAATACAGGCAAATAATGAAGCAAAAGCTTTTGAAATGGGAGATACAAATATTTCATTGAATGAAGTCATGGTTAATATGCAAAAGTCATCGGTTTCATTGCAGTTTGGTATTCAAGTACGCAATAAACTGGTTGCTGCTTATCAAGAAATTATGAATATGAATGTTTAATTAATGACATCGAATACAATTCCTATATTCTAAATTTTGCATTTTACTTTTACAGATAACTATTAATTCTGGTCTAAATGCGATAATCAACTCATCACACGATTCAAGTTTAAAATAAGCATCGGTCATATTTTTGATGCTTGTTGCCCTACTAAATATATTATTTTTGTTATCAACTGATGGCTCAGAAAACTTTACCATTTTTACTGTACTATTAAAAAAAATAACGACATAATGCCGTCATTTAATAAAAAATAATCAATTAAATACATAAGGGATTCAAAGTGATAACACTAAAAAAAACCAATATTTCTTTAAATGAACAGCATCTCAATTACCCAACATTAGGGCAACTCATTGTTCTGACAACATCGCTTGATGGTTTTTCTATAACTGAGGCTATTTGTTATCAAGAGAAGCTTGTGATTTCTGCTAACTTTTATCCTCAAAACAAGTACGATTATAAGGTTATATATGTCGTAATTGATCTGGATAAAAAAAACACGCATTATTATCATGAATCAGATGGCATTACCCCCCATTTTTTTGTCAGCCCTACTGGTAAGGATTATGTGTCTATTACTGTGTACCATCCAGATAAAGATTTAGAAATTATGCTCCCATTATTTGATAGAGAAAATATCACCTATCCAAAGCCCAAACGCCCTATTGTCGGCGATTTTAAGGGAATATGTCATGATTTTTCTATTTTCCATTATGTTGATCTTTTTTCAGAAACAAAACCAGATAAATTGATTGCAGTTGAATTTAAAAATGATGATATAAAAAAAACCTATACCAATAAAATTCCGCTTCCAAAACATAACAAACTTTTTATTGATTCTTTGAATAATCAAATACATCTACTTGCTTGTGTTGACAAAGGTTGGTTACATCGTCAAGTTGATGAGATGGGGAACGTTTTACAGTCAAGAAATATAAACACAGGAAAGCGTTTTTATCTAACTTGCGTATTGAATTTAAGCTTTTCTAATACATCAAGTATTTTAAATATTGATGAAAAAGGTAAGTTTTATTTAATCAATATTTCACCCGAAGGAAAAATAGAACAAAATTTATTGTTTGATATGGAAAGGCTAATTTATTCTATTTGGGAACCGATAAAAGTTGCTGCAGAAACGTTTGTTATGCGATTCACAGATGAAATCGGCAATGGGTGGATTACAATTCAAAATAATCAGGTGATCGAAGCCTTTTCTCAGGAAACCGTTGGTTGCTATATAAACCTGCACACAAAAGAAGTGTTTAAATTATCCACAAAAGAATTAATCATTAGTGAGATCGTCAAAACCAAAGATGCCAATTATACTGTTGTTTTTTACGGAAAAGAAGAAGACAATCACTCAAAAAACAAAGAGTTAATTATTTTAAATCGCAATATTGATTAAGGCTGTTTAACGGAATGCTTGGTTGGTTCCTATCGATGAATAAGATTCAAACAAAGCATCCACAGACTTACATTATACAGGCAATTTTTTGATAGCTACCAATTTTAGTTTGATAATCGGCATGCTTACCAATCAACTCTCTAAGCTGAGAATGACGAGTAATCATTAATTGGGTTAACTGCTGCTGATAGCTAAGTATATTTTTGATATACATTCTAATCATGTCTTGATGTTGCAATGGTAAGTTTTCAATTTTTGCAAAATCATCAACCAACATAATACCTTTCGATAATTGAAGGTATTTTGCCTGCCAACTCAACAATAAGTCCCATTTTCCATTCTGTGCATTAACCAACATTTGTTCCACAACATAGTTGAATTGTTCGTATTGTTCTAATAAGTTATTTCCTTGCATAATCATCCTTTTTTACTTAGCTATCTCACGCCACGACTCAGCAATATTGTTAAGTAAATCGAAACAAGTCTGTAATTTTTCTTGATCATTATGTAAATTAGCCAATAACAATTGTTGGCTAATATAGTGATATAAACGATCTAAATTTTCGGCAATTTCACCGCCTTTTTCTAAATCTAGACAGCTTTTAAGACCATTATCAACAATATTAATCGCTTTAGAAATTGCGTTACCTTTACCAACAATATTGCCTTTTTGAATATATAAGCTAGCCAATTTAATGGCGTTAAGTGCACCATCAAATAATAAGACAATCAATTGATGGGGAGACGCTTGACTAATACGTGTTTCTAAATTCACTTGCTCGTAAGCATGAGATCCCATTTTATACATTACTATTCTCTATTTTTTTAAATTTGCCATCATATCAAATTGGGTAGTTAAATAATTACTCATACTATCTAATGAGTTGATTAAAATATCCAATTTAGTAAATTGAACTCGGTAACGCTCAATAGTTTGCTCAATAGAACTGCTTACTTGTTCATGCCGTTTATCTAATGATTTTAAGGTAGAATTTAAGCCATTGGTTGCTGAATCAATCATGCCATCACTATCAATAAACCCTCTCACTTTGGAAAAAATTTCATTAGCAATACCCGTTGTTTTACCATCACCAGTAAATAATATTGCCACCGCTTCACTGTTTTCACTGAGTGCTTTTTGTAGCTCGCTTTCTTTAATCGTTAACATGCCATTTTTGTCCATGTTAATGCCGATTTGAGCTAAAACAGAAAATTCTCCGTCTTGCCCTTTGGCAAATATTGAGCGGATACTTTGATCTATATTACGTAATGTTGAATCCCCAATAAGCGGACCATTATTGCTATTTAGTTCTTTTGAATTTGTCTCTTCTGCGGTGAATTTTGTTAATGTTGATATTGTTGTTTGTAATTGATTAAATGCCTCGACCCATTCTTTAATGGCTTCTTCCACTTTTTCATTATCCGCTGTTATAGCAAGATTCTGACTAATTGTTGTGGTCTGTTTTAATGTAATATCCACACCTTGAACCACATCTTTAACAGTATTAGAATTACTAGTTATGGCAATACCATTAAACGAAAATTTAGCATCTTGCGCTTTTGCAACTTCATTCATATGACTATTGCTAGGTTGATTAATATCAAATCCAATAACATTATTTAACATTTCGTCATCTGATGAAATAGAAGTAATGCTTTGTTGTTCACCTGTTTCTTTCGATGTGATGACTAATTGATAACCATCTGCTCCAGAACGAATAATGGCAGCATTCATTGTTGAAGGGCTGGTTGTTCCATCTTCATTAGTAACTTTGGCATTATTAATGGCATTTGCTATTGATTGCAAAGATGTCTCATCCTGAGATAAGGTTACATCAAGTTTTTGACCATTAGCTTGTTCAATCATAATAGTTCGTGTTTGGTTATCATTACCTAACTTAGCATTTTTATCATTGATCGTCGATGTAGCAATACCATGAGATGTCGCTAATTGATCAACTGTCACTGTATAATTACCTAATGCTGCTTTGCTATTTGCTTTTACCGAAAAATAATTGTCATTTCCTGTTGCTATTCGGCTTTGAAAAAGCTCTTTTTTTTGAAGTTTTTCCGTTGCAGTATTAAATGTTGTTAATGCACTTTTTAATTTACCAAAACCACTAATTTTCGCATTAATTGCTTTTTGTTGCGTTGTAATTGGGGTTAAACGTGTTTTTTCAGCCACTTCTAGTTGATCTAAAATACCATTAAGATCGATTCCAGAACCAATGCCTAATGCGCTCATTGCCATGATTTAATCTACCTATAACAATTATTCAATATTGTTTATATCGGCTGACAATTAAAAAAATTTAGTCTTCTTTTAAATATTTATTTAATAAATTGATAACAATCTATTTTTTTGAATAAAAAATTATTGGGAAATTTTCTAAAAAAAATAACAGTATGATTTATTTAATAATATTATTTTAATTTGCAACTAAACTGCTACTATAAAAAAATAATCATCAAAAATATTAAAGTTCCCTGTTTTGTTACCGATAAGTTATTTGTCAGCAAGAATATTGAATTAAATTTAAATATCTTGTTGATTTTAATATTTATATTATTGGAGATAAAAATGGCACAAGTAATTAATACAAATACAATGTCTTTAATGGCAAAAAATAACCTTAACAATTCTCAAAGCGTTCTTAGTACTTCTATTGAGCGCCTTTCATCAGGTATGCGTATTAATAGCGCTAAAGATGATGCAGCAGGTCAAGCAATTGCTAACCGTTTTTCATCAAACATCAAAGGATTAACACAAGCTGCTCGTAATGCAAATGATGGTATTTCACTTGCACAAACTACTGAAGGTGCATTAAACGAAATCAACAACAACGTACAACGTATTCGTGAATTAACTGTTCAAGCGGCAAATGGTACCAACTCTGAAAGTGATTTAGTATCAATTCAAAATGAAATTGATCAACGTCTAGATGAGATTGATCGTGTTTCTAACCAAACTGATTTCAATGGTTCTAAAGTATTATCTGAAGATAAAACACTTAAAATTCAAGTAGGTGCAAATGACGGCGAAACCATTGAAATCCATTTGAAAAAAATTGATAGTACTGAACTTGGCTTAAAGGGGTTTAAAGTTTCAGGTGAAGATGTAACAGAAAATCCATTAAAAACAATTGATGAGGCATTATCAAATATTGATGCATTACGTGGTCAATTGGGTGCTGTACAAAACCGTTTCGAATCAACAGTTAATAATATTAATAATACTGTAAATAACCTAAGTTCTGCACGTAGCCGTATTGAAGATGCGGATTATGCAACAGAAGTATCAAACATGACTCGTGGTCAAATTTTACAACAAGCAGGTACATCTGTATTAGCACAAGCTAACCAAGTACCACAATCTGTACTTTCTTTATTACAATAATTCTATTTTGATTTTTAGTTATTTTAACTCTGTCATATAGTCATGATAGCCATAACGGCATTTTATAATGCGGTTATGGCTAATAATGATAATTAGCTATTTTTTAGCCCTTTATTCAACCCATTAAATTTGCTAACCATCGTCATAATAATGTTAGATATTTTTTTAACATTGGTTCAAAAATGGATGATAGCTTATATAACTCACGCGGTGTAATACACCAAATCGATTGGCAACAATATATTCATTTGGTGCGTAATGAAGCTTTAAAATTAGCTGTCCGTTTACCAGCAACGGTCGAACTTGATGATTTATTACAAGTTGGCTATATCGGTTTATTAGACACTATAAAACGTTATGACTCATCTCAAGGCAGTGCTTTTGCTACATTTGCCATACCAAGAATTAAAGGAGCAATGCTTGATGAATTACGTAGCCGTGATTGGTTACCAAGACAAACTCGTAAAAAAATTAGAGATGTTACAACCGCAATTAATGAATTAGAACAGAAGTTAGGTGCACCCCCTAGTGATTATCAAATTGCTAAATACTTAGAATTACCTATAAGCGAATACCGAAAAATTTTATTAGATTCAAATAATAGCCAAATATGTTCGTATGATGAAATTCATAAAAAACTGGGTGATAACATTGATACCATTATTAAATGTGATGAAGATAATAATCCTTTTTCAGCGCTAATAGATGAGGAAATTCGTAACACAATTATTCAACAAATAGAAAGACTACCAGAAAAGGAAAAACTTGTTTTATCACTTTATTACCAAGAAGATCTCAATTTAAAAGAGATTGGTAAAGTAATGAATATCAGTGAATCAAGAGTAAGCCAATTACATAGCCAAGCGATCAAAAGAATACAAAGTAAAGTTAATTTTTAGAAAATATAAAAAGGCAATTAAAATAAAGTGTAATTAAAAGAAAAAATAATTGAAATTATTTTTTTATTGACCTTTTGCATTTAAAAATGTAATTTTAAGCAAAAAAAAACTAATACTATTTAATTTTACTAGTTATTCGTTTTTTTGTGCGAAACAAAACAAATATGAATTGGTGACTAAATTGGGAAATTTATTAGATGACGATATTCTTAAATGTATACATCATTTGAATCTATCAACACTACTATTAAGCCAGAAAATGATTGAAAAAGATAAAGTTATGGCAATGTATCGATTAGGTATTGACGAAGAAACTGCTGACATACTTAGCCGTTTAAACACATCTCAAATGTTGATTCTATCAGAAACAAATCAATTAACTTTTCAGTTACGATTTGAAAATGCTGAAATGATGAAAAAACTTACTGAAGAATCTCGCATTGGTGATATTAAACAGATGCATACAGGAATTCTTTTATCAAGTTTGCTATTAGATTCAATCAATAAGTAGCTAAGGAACTAAGATGACAAGTACAAGTATTATTCAAAAATATGAGGAAACTCAACTCGCTATCAAATTGATTTCCCTAGGTGGAAGAATTCAAATGCTGGAAAGTGAAACCAACTTAAGTCGAAATAAACTTATCAAGCTTTATAAAGAGATTCAAGGTTGTCCTCCACCTAAAGGTCTATTACCATTTTCAACCTCGTGGTTTATGACATGGGAACCTAATATCCATGCGAGTATTTTTTATAACGCATACTCTTATTTAGTTAAAAATGGTCTAAAATCAGGCATTCAAACTATCTTAAAAGCTTATCAACTTTATTTAGAGCAATGCCAATTTTCATCACATAAGGATAAACCTGTTTTAGGTTTAACCAGAGCTTGGATATTAGTCAAATTTGTCGAAAAGAAAATAATGCAACAATCATGTTGTAACACATGTCGTGGACGTTTTATTACACACGCTTATCATCCGCAAAATACTTTTACTTGCAGTTTATGTCAGCCTCCATCAAGGGCAGATAAGAATAATAAAACACAAAAAGAAAACGACGAAAAATGCATGAAAGTGTTATCGAAACCAAGTTATTTAAATTTATCAGTTGCCAAACAGATCACTGCTTAAATAAATATTAAAGCAATTCAGCCGTTATTTTATGGAGAAAGAAGAAAGTCAATGCTAATAGTTATAGGATATATCGTAGTGATCGCTTCGGCGCTACTTGGCTATGTACTCAGTGGTGGTTATTTAGCCGTACTATTTCAGCCACTCGAATTGCTAATTATTGGTGGTGCTGCTATAGGCGCTTTTATTGTTAGTAATGAACAAAAAACAATAAAAGCCACACTTAAGTCTTTAGGTCAATTGTTTAAAACATCCAAATATAATAAGAATCTATATTTAACACTCATTAATTTTATGTATACCATTTTGACGAAGATTCGCCAAAGTGGAGGGCTATCCATTGAATCAGATATTGATAATCCGCATGAAAGTGAATTATTTAAACAATATCCACTTATTTTAGCTAATCCAAGAATTTGTGATTTTATCACTGATTACTTACGTCTTATGATTAGTGGCAATATGGATGTATTTGAAATAGAAACACTGATGAGTGAAGAAATTGAAACATTTGTCCACGAACTTGAAAAACCTGTAGATGCCATTTCAGGAATTGGTGATGGCCTACCTGCATTTGGGATCGTCGCTGCTGTAATGGGCGTAATTAATACACTTGCTCAAGCTGATAGACCAGCAAGTGAGCTCGGTGAGCTTATCGCTCATGCTATGGTAGGAACTTTTTTAGGAATTTTGCTTGCTTATGGTTTTGTTTCGCCATTAGCTGCTTTATTAAAACAAAGAAACGCCGATACAGTGAAAGTTCTAGAATGTACCAAAGTAATACTTATTGCCGGCATGCATGATTATGCGCCACAAATTTGTATTGAATTTGGGCGAAAAACGTTATTTTCTCATGAAAGGCCATCATTCTTTGAATTAGAAAAATACATACAAGAAGTTAAAGACAAAAAATCTAATCCAAATGAAAATAAAGAATAATGAAAGATAAATCTGTAAGAATAATTATAAAGAAAAAATCAGGGCATGGTGGTGGACATCATGGCGGTTCGTGGAAAATCGCTTATGCCGACTTTATGACCGCAATGATGGCGTTATTTTTAGTCATGTGGTTAATTTCTACATCTACCCCTCAAGAATTGAAAGGGATTGCTGAATACTTTAGAACCCCTTTAATTCTTGGCTACAATGGTGGTAAAAATATTAGCGATAGTGAAAGTCCGATTCCTGGTGGTGGTGATGATGTTAGTAAACAACTTGGTGAAGAAAAGAGCTATCATTCTACCCTATCACAGAATGAAGTTGAGAAACAGCAACTTGAAAAAATACAGATGATTGAAGCGGCACGTAAAATTTATGATATTTTTGAAATTGATGAACGTCTAAAGAAATTAGCACCTAATCTTATTATTGAATTAACTGAAATGGGGTTACGGATTCAAATTTTAGCTTCAGATGATAAACCCATGTTTGATGTTGGTAGTACAACCATTGATCCTAATATGCAAGAAATTCTGCATGCATTAGCGCCAATTATCAATTCTTTACCAAATAAAATCACTTTGTCAGGCCATACTGATGAACGCCAATATACAACAGGTGATAGAGGATATAGCAATTGGGAACTATCTGCAGATAGAGCTAATTCATCAAGAAGGGAGCTTATAGCTGGTGGATTAGACTCAAATAAAATTATTCGAATTATTGCACTTGCCGATACAGTGAATTTAAACAATCCTAATTACAGTAAAGATGCTAATCGTCGTATCAGTATCTTAATTTTGAATAAAATAGCACAGCAATATATTGAAGAAGAAAATAACATGACCGGAACCGATTTTCTAAGACAATCACAACGGACTAAATCAGAATAAATTTATTTTTGAAAAAATGTATTTATTTGAAAACTTTTTTAAAACACGCATAAGAATTATTAAAGTTTTGTGAATTTAACCCGATATAAAAAAGACTTATTTTAATTGATATTATGAACTCAAACTATATTGAGAGGATTTTATGGCGAATTCATTAATGAATACTGGTATTAGTGGGTTAAATGCAGCACAAAATATGCTGAATGTAATAAGTAATAATATTAGTAATGCTCATACAACTGGTTACAATCGTCAACAACAAATTTTACGCCAAGCAAATGGAACTCAGCATAGTTTTGGGTTTGTCGGTAACGGTGTTTGTGTATCATCTGTTAATCGCGCTTTTAATAATTTTGTTGTAGGACAACTGCGACAATCACAATCACAAAATGGTTCTATCAAGGCTTATTATAATGAATTATCTAAAGTAGATAATCTGTTAGCAGAGAATGACAATAGTATTTCATCTCAAATCAATAATCTTTTTGCCAGTTTAAATAAACTTGCATCAAATGCTAGTGATGCATCGACAAAACAAACTGTTATTAGTGATCTGACATCTTTAACTAGCCAATTTAATAAAACAGAAACAAATTTAAAGAACCAAATTGCCAACGTTAATACTGAATTAAATAGTAATGTTGATAAAGTTAATACCTATACTCAACAAATTGCCGAACTGAATCAAAAAATATCACAACTACAGTCGGTAGGCGGTGGAAACGAACCTAATGCATTACTTGACCAACGCGATCAGTTAGTCAATGAATTAAGCGAAATCATTGGCATTACCGTTACTGAACAAAATGGACAATATAATCTTTCGCTCGCTAATGGTTTAAATTTAGTTCAAGGCTCTTCTATTAACTTATTATCAGTACAACCTTCAACAGATGATCCTTCTTTAAATACTATTATTTATACTCACCCTTCAGGTGCAACACAAGAATTGACAAGCCAAAACATTACATCAGGTACGTTACACGGCTTATTAACCTTTCGTGATGGACCATTAACCGAAGCCCGCAATCAACTAGGCTTAATTGCATTAAATTTAGCGGAACGTTTTAATGAAGTGCATATGTCGGGTATTGATATTAATGGTAATCAAGGTGAAAAGTTGTTTGATTACAATCATCCTAGTTGTGTCACGAATACTAAAAACCAAGGTAATGCTTCAGCCAAAATTGAGTTTAATGCTTTGAATGAAGTAAAAGCTTCTGATTATAAAATAGAATTTGATGGTAATAATTGGATCGCCACAAGATTATCTGATCATCAGCTAATTACTCCTGAAATCAAAGATGGTAAATTGTTTTTTGATGGACTGACCATTGAGATAAGTGGTAATGCGGTTAATGGAGATTCGTTTATCATAAAACCTGTTGCCGATATTGCTTCGTCATTACAACTGCTAGTGAAAGATGTAAATAAACTAGCAACAGGTATTAACGATGAAGAAAATGGTGCTGGTGATAATCGCAATGTAACCAAATTATTAGAAATCCAACATGAAAAACTTGTTAATGGTACAACAACATTAAAAAGTGCTTATACCCGCTTAACTAACTATATTGGTAGTGAAACTCAAACAGCAAAAATTTCTGCTCAATCAAGCAAAAATATAACTCAGCAAATTTATGAACAAAATCAATCGATTTCAGGGGTTAATATTGAAGAAGAGTATATCTCTATGCAGGTTTATATGCAGTATTACCAAGCAAATGCCAAAGTGATTGATGCGGCAACAACACTATTTGATACCATTTTAGGTTTAACTAAATGATTAAAGGATAAAAAATGCGCCTTAGCACAAACTCAATTTATCAAAAAAACTTAAACAGTATTTTAAACACCAACAGCAAATGGCAAAAATCGGGGTTGCATTTGGCAACAGGTAAAAAGATTTTAACTCCTTCTGATGATCCAATGGGAGCTTCACAATCATTAATAATAAAGCAAGCGCAAGCACAAAATGAACAGTTTCAAGCAACACGCGAAAATGCCGATAAATCACTTAGCCGCCAAGATACGATCTTATCGGAAGCCAATACTGTTATCCAAGCAATTCAGGAAACATTGGTCTATGCATCAAATGAAACCTTAAATGAAGAAAATAGACTCGACCTTGCTAATAAATTACAAAGTTTGAAAGATCAACTTTTATCATTAGCTAATGCAAAAGACACTAATGGTAACTATCTTTTTGCTGGTAAGAAAAACGATACACCTCCTTTTGTTATGAATGAATTAGGTGAAGTGAGTTACGTAGGCGGTACAACTTCTATCAATGTATTAATCGATGACTCGCGAGAAGTATCGCTAAGTTTTACAGGTATTCAAGTATTTATGACTGGCTCAAATGTTAAAGAATCTGATGGTTCACCAGCAGAAAGTAACATATTTGCAAGTATTGATTATGCAATTGAGGCATTAAAAATAGATCTAGATTATGATAATGATGATACCGTTGAACAATTTAGATCTGGGTTGTCAAAAGCACGTCATGGAGTAGACAATTCTTTTAATAATATTTCGACACTTAGAGCAGAAGGCGGCTCGGTATTATCCGAAATTGATAGATTAACCACATTGGGTAAAACATTAGATATTGAATTTCAAACTCAAATCAGCCAACTTGAAGACGTCGATTGGTACGAAGCCATTTCAGAATATGTAATGCTACAAGCTAATTTACAAGCTGCACAATATACCTTTATGACTATGCAAAGTATGTCACTGTTTCAAATGAAATAAGGTTTTGTAATCTAATTTTACTTAAGCAATGTTTTTTTACTCTAAGTCGTGAATCGCCTCAAACTATTCATCCCATCCAAAGGAGGTTTACCGCCTCCTTTTTTATTATTGCTAAAAAGTTTCAAAAACAATGTCATTATGCAATATAAACCATCAATTTAAACGAGTGACGCTTAATTATAAAAAATTCAATAAAATCAATGTTCTACCTGAAAGTTTTTTGTTGATTTATTTCTTATTTAATCCATAATTATTTGTTTTTAAAATTAATTTTATGATATTTTTACTAGCAAAATATTGAGCATTGTATTCAAACCGAGTGATCCTATTATTAATTAAACGCAATTTTCCTAAATCCTGATACAGTGGTTAACTGATTATTTTTTGCAATTTTTTCAATACGACCAATGATTTGAATAAGCTTATCACTATAATTTGGATCAGTTGCGTAATGTGCAGCTTGTAATTCTTTAGCAGCTGTTCTGGCATCAGGAGCTTTAATAACTGCATGATAACGAGGACTTTTAGTTAATAAATTGAGGTAGTCGGTTAATGCATGATGTTTACTATTATAGACTCTAAAATTATCTTCAATTTTCATCATTTTATTATTAACAAATTCATGTGTGGTTAAACGAGTTGAATTGCCATTCCATGATGATGTTGCTTTGACACCAAAATAATTGTGGCTTGATTGATTATTAGCGGTTTTAATTTGCTTTTGCCCCCACCCAGTTTCTAGTGCTGCTTGGGCAATAATAACCTCATACGGAATACCAGATTTTTTAGCAGCTTGCCTAGCTGGCTCTAGCCATTCCATAACAAATTTTGTGACATAATCTTCGTTTACATTATCAAATTGTGTTTTTGATATTGCCTCGTTATGTTTAATTTCAGCTGCTTTGTTAGCATTATAGTTACGATATAGTATTTGCCCTAGCGCTTCAGGCGATAAATTAGGTGATGCATTACTAAATAAAGATTGAGCTAATTGCAGATTTTGCTGAGTATTGGTTGTATTAGATTGTAGGTTAACATTAATTGATGGTGAAACTTTATTAGTTAACTGTTTAATAAGCATATCTGCTAATCCAAATCCTTTACCCGCTGCTTGCTGTGTAATTTGTTGGTCAAACATTGAAGTAAATAGTTGTGTAGCAGACTGGCTAAATAAACCACTTTCAGGTACAGCCTTTCGCATACTTTGCATCATCATATTAATAAATAATGACTCAAACTGCTGAGCAACTTGCTTAATACCTTCAGCAGAGCCATTAACTACATTTCGCTTTAATTGATTAATATCCGAAAAATCATAAGCGAAACGATTCAAAGATTGTCCAATTTTATTATTCATAAAGTCTTTTTTTAGATAGTTTCTAAGGAAGCATGTAAACAACCAGCTGTTTTTAGCGCTTCAAGTATTGACATTAATTCTGTAGGATTAGCTCCTAATACATTTAGCGAATTAATAACATGATTTAAATCAGCGCTAGAGGATATATTGTGTAAAGCCCCTCCTTCTTGTGCAACGCTAACTTGATTATCTGGTGTAACGGTTGTTGCACCACCTGCTAATGGAGTGTTGGGTTGACTTACCTTTAATTTGTTATTTACCACAACAGATAAATTACCATGTGCAACTGCACAATTATCTAATTTAACCTTTTGGTTCATAACTACAACACCGGTTCTAGTATTTATAACGACTTTTGCTGAAACTGGCGTAGCGCTAATTTCAAGATTTTGTATTCGTGAAAGCAGTTGTACTCGTGCACTACTTTCTTTTGGCATATGTAATGCTATCGTTGTACCATCTAATGCTACTGCAGTATTTTTTTGTAACCTATTAATTGCATTAGATATTTTCAATGCTTGAGTGAAATCAAATTGATTAAGGTGTAAATGGATAATATTTTGTTCATCTAAACGAGTTGCAAGCTCTCGTTCTATGGTTGCACCATTAGGTATGGTTGCCCCAGCAGTTTGATTCACACTTACACTGCTACCTTTACTACTTGCACCCATTCCACCTACAAAAAGGTTACCTTGCGCAATAGCATATACTTGATTATCGACACCTTTTAGTGGTGTCATAATCAATGTGCCTCCACGCAAGCTTTTTGCATTACCTAGCGAGGATACCACCACATCAATTTGTTGCCCTACTCGAGAATAAGAAGGTAATTTAGCCGTAACCATAACAGCAGCAACATTTTTTAATTGCATATTGCTCCCAGACGGTACGGTAATACCTAATTGAGATAACATGTTAGTAATACTTTGAATGGTAAAAGGTGTTTGTGATGTTTGATCACCTGTACCATCAAGACCGACAACAATACCATATCCAACCAAGGCATTTTCTCTTACACCTTGAATGGTGACTAAATCGCGGATACGTTCAGCATGGCTCGCTGGTATCACTAATACCATCATAAAGACAAAATAAACAAAAATACGCAATTTTTTTAACATAATGATACTCGTTAAAAAGGGGAAAGATTTAAAAATAGGCGCTGTAACCAACCCATCGTTTGGGCTTCATCAATGTATCCATTACCAACATACTCAATTCGAGCGTCAGCAACTTGTGTTGAGATAACAGTGTTATTTCCACTAATTGTTCTTGGATTAACTACCCCAAAAAAACGGATAAACTCGGTACCTTGATTAATCGCAATCTGTTTTTCACCAATCACTTTTAAATTACCATTGATCATGACATCCTGAACCGTGACGGTGATTGTGCCATTAAAGGTATTTTTAGCGTTAGCCCCGCCTGATCCCTTAAAATCATTATTTCCAGACATTTCAGTACTAGCTTTACCTCGACCCACTAACCCATCAAGAAATTTAGGTATTGTTTTTACCCCTAGATCCACCGAACCATTTCGTCCTGCATTAATCGATGAACTTTTACTAGCACTCACATTTTCTTGTAAAACAATGGTTAATACATCGCCAACATTACGCGGGCGACGATCTTCAAACATTGGTTGGTAACCATAGCTACTAGGCTGAGCAGCTTGATAAATTGAACCTGTCGTATTTACATTGTCTGGCAATTTGGGGACAACACTTGTTTCACCTTCAACTAAAGGCTTTTTAGGCAATTGTGCACAGCCACTGAAAAAAAATGCTATTAAAATATAAAAATATCTCATTACCTTTAGCATATTGTTAACTTTACAGTTGATTTAAACGTTGTAGCATTTGATCAGAGGTTGATATCGCTTTGCTATTAATTTCGTAAGCACGTTGAACTTGGATCATATTCACTAGTTCTTCAGCAACATTAACATTAGACGTTTCGGTATAACCTTGATATAAAAGCCCTGCACCGTTTAGCCCTGGCGTATTTTCCGTTGGCGCACCTGAACTTTCGGTTTCTAAGTAAAGATTTTCCCCCATACTTTCAAGTCCAGCATCATTAATGAAAGTATGTAAAGTTAGTTGCCCAACTTGGACTTGTGTTGATTGATTAGCTAATGTCACATTTACTACACCATCGCGCGCTACCGTCATTTTAATTGCATTGGATGGAATACTAATTGTTGGTTGAATTTCGTATCCTGCTGCAGTCACCAATTGACCATTTTGATTGACTTGAAAAGCACCACTACGAGTATAAGCTTGTGTACCATCGGGTAATAAAACTTGGAAAAAACCTTGCCCATTAATAGCAATATCACTACTGTTATCAGTTGCCTCTAAATTACCTTGGCTATGAATTCGTTCTGTCGCAACAGGGCGAACTCCTGTACCAATCTGTAACCCAGAAGGTAATGTTGTTTGCTCAGATGATTGTGCTCCAGGTTGGCGAACAGTTTGGTATAATAAGTCTTCAAATACCGCTCTTTGTTTTTTAAAACCATTGGTACTAACATTGGCTAAATTATTGGAAATAATATCCATATTCATTTGTTGTGCCGTTAAGCCTGTTTTGGCAATCCATAATGATTTAATCATTGTTATTCCTGTCTAATGTATTGATAAATTTAAGTTAAAGATAAAATTTGGTTTGCTTTTTGTGCATTTTCATCAGCAGTAATAATTTCTTTCATTTGCATTTCAAACTGGCGAGCATGACTAATTAAATCAACCATAGCCGTAACAGGGTTCACATTACTCCCTTCTAATACACCTGACATAAGCTTAGCTTTTGGATTGTCTGGCATATTCTCACCACGTTCATTACGTGTTTCTTCCGTTAGTCGAAAAAAACCATCATCACCACGTATAATTTCATTATGCTCAAGATGGATTTTCTTTATTTTACCTACTTGAGCAATGGTCGTAGGTTTATCACCTGCACCTAATGCGGAAAGTGTTCCATCACTACTAATACTGATTTGAGATCGTTGAGGCACCGTCAAAACACCATTATCACCAATTAATGGATTACCTTGTATGTTAAGAGTACCATTTTCATCAATTTGAATTGCTCCATTTCGTGTATAAGCTTCGCTACCATCAACTAATTGTACAGCTAGCCAGTGATCCTCAGTTAAAGCAACATCCAAGTTTCGGCCTGTGTAATTAAATGCCCCCATTGTTGAATCAAAAGTGGGAGTTGTTGCTGTTACCATGGTTCGTGTAGGTGTATCATTCCCCACAACAGGAACTGCTTTCATCGTCGTTAACTGTGCACGAAACCCCACTGTGGATACATTAGCTAAGTTATTAGTAGTAATTGATTGCCGATTTAATGTCTGGCTAGCTGCTGACATTGCTGTATAAATAACACGATCCATAAATAACCTTTAAATTAACGCAAATTGACTAATGTATTTAGAATTTGATCCTGCGTTTTAATTGTTTGTGAATTAGACTGGTAATTGCGCTGAGCAACAATCATATTCACTAATTCCTGACTCATATCAACATTTGACGACTCTAGTGCACCGCTCGCTAACGAACCAAAAGTACCAGAATTTGCACTGCCCAATACTTCTATACCAGAATTAATAGTTGTCCTCCAGTTATTGTTGCCAGCAGGTTCTAGCCCATTAACATTGGCAAAATCAGCCATTGCTATCTGACCTAATAACATTGTTTGTTGGTTAGAATAGACACCATAAATAGAACCATCATCATTAATGCTATACCCGACCAAATCTCCAGGAGCATATCCATTCACAACAGGGTTTTTAATACTACCCAATTCTTTTCCCATATTTTGTTGAGAACTTTTGGCTAATGATAAAGTAAAGCTATTATCAGCAGATCCATTTATCCCATTAATATCGATGGTCATTTCGGGATCACTAATCAATTTACCAGAAGAATCAAATTCCATTTCTCCCGCTTTTTGCAAACTTCCATTAGGATCACTGCTATCAAGATAATGAACATCCCATTGGTTATCAGCGGTTTTAACGTAAAAGAGCTGAATATTGCGTTGATTACCAAGCGAGTCATAAGTAGTAATGGTCGTAGAATAACTAAATGTATCAGCATCAAGAGCATTGACAGGTTGTTTTGCCGGAACTTTACTATTGGAATTTAAGTTTGTTTGCAAAGAAGCCTTGGTTGTCGCTGATGCATTTAGCATTTCTTGCGAAATTTTTAATGTACCTGGAGCTGCACCTTGCTGCACTTGAGGTGGAGTTCCGGTTGCAAGATAGCCAGTCAGATAAAGACCATCAGCAGAAATAATATTTCGTTCGGAATCTAATTGAAACTGTCCATTGCGGGTATAATAGGCTTGCCCATTACTATCCACTAAACGGAAAAATCCATTGCCAGAAATAGCCACATCTAAACTATTGTTGGTTGTTGTAGCTATCCCATCATTAAAGTTTTGCATAATCGCAGCCACTTTAACCCCCATACCAACTTTTGAGCCAGCATAGATATCAGCAAATGAGATACTAGCACTCTTAAATCCTACTGTTGCTGAATTGGCAATATTATTCCCAATAACATCTAATTGCTTTGATGCAGCATTCATACCACTCACTGCTTGAGAAAATCCCATCTGAACTTTATCTCCTTTAAAGAATTTGACGTACTTCGTCAATACTAATTGAACCAAGTATTCCTAAATCAAGTAATACTTTATTATTAACTTTACTATTGATAACACCATATACTACTGAATAAGATAATGATGTTGATGATACTTTTTTCCCGTCATAACTTGCATTAACTGAAAAAGTATAACTACCATCTAGTGCATTCGTCCCATCATTTAGCACACCATCCCAAGTGAAAGAACTAACGCCTGCTGGAATTGCGCCTAAATCAACTTCACGAACTACATTGCCATTTTCATCTTGAATAGTAATAATTACTGAGTCAGCTTCATGTACCAACTCAAAACCAAATGGCGTGGTAACGGTTTCTTCTTTTGAGTCTGAACTTTCAGATTCTGAGGTTGCAACCAAAATTTTATTGCCAGGAACCATCACTCCCTTGCCAATCATATTACTGGCATTGACTGATAAACTATCATCAATCTGACCAGAAACCATTCCTAACGTTGTATTAAGACGTTCTATACCTGCTAAAGTATTGATTTGAGCTAGCTGTGATGTTAGCTGACTATTATCCATTGGATTAGTTGGATCTTGGTTCTTCATTTGTGCAATTAATAACGTTAAGAAATTATCTTGTAATTCTTTACTTGAGTTACCATCAGATGCCGTTTTTTGTGTCGTTTGAGGTTTTGTTATCCCCGATGATTCTGAAACAAGAACATTAGCTATACCCATCAACCACTCCTTTTTATTGCCCTAATGCCAGTGTTTTTAACATTAAATTTTTGGCGGTATTAATTACTTCTATATTTGCTTGATAACTTCGTGATGCTGAAATGGTATTAACCATTTCGGCAACCACATCAACATTAGGTTTCTGAATATATCCTTTAGCATCGGCCAATGGATGATTAGGTTCATAAACCAAATTCATTGGTGAAGGATCTTCAATAACTTGTGACACTTTAACCCCTGCAATTGGGTTAAGTTCACCATTATCATCCACTTGAAAAATAACCTGCTTAGCTCGATAAGCTTTGCCTGAAGTACTGGTAATACTGTCTGCGTTAGCTAAATTACTAGCACTTACATTCATTCGTTGTGTTTGTGCCAATAATGCCGAGCCTGAAATTGCAAAAATAGAAAAACTCATCATGATTATCCTTGCTGTAATACCGCCATAATATTTTTAAATTTTTCACCTAAAAACGTTAAATTACTTTGGTAGTGAATACTATTATCAATAAAAGCTGTACGTTCTTGATCCATCTCGACCGTATTACCATCTGCCGCAGCCTGATAAGGTATACGATAAAGTACATCATGATTTGTCATGATTGGTGCTTTTATCTGAATATGATGATTTGAAGTGATATTAAGCCCAACGTTATTAATCTTATTCTGATTGTTAAGTGCTTTGCTTAGCTCAGCATTAAAATCAATATCTCGAGCCTGATAGTTAGGCGTATCGCTATTTGCAATATTTGCAGCTAATATATTTTGTCGTATTTCACGTATATTTAATGCTTGCTGATGAAAATTAACCCATGTATCTAATTTATCAAACATAAAATCATCTCATTTTTTTTGATAATGAGAATTTTAAGCGAATAAAAAAAAAGTTATTGCGCAAATAACGATAAAAATTGCCCTTATTTCAAGATTCATTTCTTGCAATCATAAAGTAAAATCAGCTTATGAATAATTTAGAATAAATAAGCATGATTAAAATCGCAAAATTGATACTCGCTATTTTTATACTATTTAGTTGGAATAATGTTTTAGCAAATTCGCTTGATAAACAGATTAACAATTTAATATCACAGCAATTTGGTCATAAAGCGGACGACATTTTAATTACTTATCTTACTGCTAAACCGCAATTAAATTGTAAGACTCCAACACTCTCTTTATTAAATAAAAAAAAACAGTGGGGCAACATGACTATCAGTGCCCAATGCAATAATAAAAAAAAATTTATCCAGATTAATGTTGCTGTCAAAGGGAACTATATTGTAGCTAAACAAGCAATAAGTGCAGGGACGGTAATCAACGAAGATTATATACAGATACAATCAGGTTGGTTGGATAAACTACCTTCGACTGTTATTTTGGATGGAGTTGACGCAATTAATCATATAGCTTTACGAAATATCAATTTGGGTGAACCAATAAAAACAACAATGCTTCAAAAAAATTGGCAGGTGAAAGCAGGACAAATAATTAAAGTAATAATAAATGGAGAAGGTTATGAGATAACAACTAATGGCAAAACACTTAACAATGCTATATTAAACGATAAAATAAAAGTTAAACTAAATTCTGATAAAATTGTTGAAGGCACGTTAACTCACCAAGGTGTAATTATTTTCAATAAATAATATTAATGATTTTTTTATTATTGCCGATAATAAAATTATACAAATCACTTAAATCTTAAATTTGATTAAAGGTATTTTATGACTATAGATGCAACTAAATCCGTTACAGCCATAACAGGGCTAGTAAGCCGCGATGTAATTAACGAACAACAAAATACTCACAATGCATCTGTACAAACTAAAAACAGTACTAATGTAAGTACTAACGTGAGTATAAATCAAAATTCAATACACCTTTTACATTCAACCAACAAAGATATCGACGCAGAAAAAATTGAAAAAATAAAACAGTCCATATCCAACGGAACATTGGTTATTGATACACATAAAATTGCAGATAAATTAATTAAACAATTACTAGAAGATTTTTAAAAATAAGACAGAATTATAAGGATAAAAAATGTTAGCACTTAATGACATCCTAAATAAAATAGCTGAGATGTTACAAACAATTTCAGAAATTCTACAATCAGAGCAAAAAATATTAATTGAAAATAGTTCAACAAACCAGTTAAGTGAAACTATTAACAAAAAAAGCCAATTACTAATTCAACTAAAGCTACTGGATGAAGAACGCATAAAACTAAGTGAACAATTTAATATTCAACCACCCTATAAAGAAAATCCTACAATCGAAGCTCTTTGGCTATCAATTACTGATACAACAAAATTATTAGCAGATATAAATCGTGATAATGGGCTAATTATTCAAAACCGCATGAATCTAACCCAGCAATCAATCAACTATCTTAAAAGTATTAAAAGTCCTACTGTTTATACTAATAGTGGCTATCAACAAACTGAAATTATTTCGTCAAAACGAGCCAAAGTTTAAAAAATTAATATTTATTGACGGTAAACGCCATAAATACCCCCTAAAATGCCCTCTTATTAAGCCAACAACCCAGTAGTAATTAGTTCATACTGTTAGTATTGTAAATCTTTATTAAACTATAGCGTTTTATTTAACTTCATCATGGCTGACGATAGTGATCTAGATAAAAGCGAACACCCCACCGATAGCAAAATAAAAAAAGCTAGAGAAAAAGGGCAGATCCCTCGTTCTCGTGAATTAACTTCGTTATTAATTTTGTTAATAGGTATTATTTTATTTGGATTAATGGGATCACACTTAGTTAACCAGTTAACTACGATCATTAAAACAGCAATGAAGTTTTCGTATAAAATAGAGGATGATAAGTTAATCGTCTTCAATTTAGTTAATTTATTAACCGATGGTTTTTGGGCAATTGTACCCATTTTTTTTGGTCTAGTTATCGTTGCTATATTTGCACCACTTTGTGTCGGCGGTTTACTATTTAGCCTGCAATCAATTAAGCCTAATTTTCAAAAACTAAATCCGATATCTGGATTTGGTAGAATATTTAGTATTAGAGTTTTTTCTGAATTACTAAAAAGCATACTTAAAGTTATTTTTATTTCTATAGCTTCAACATTGTTTGTAATGCACCATTTTCCCCACATGCTTTCTTTACCCAATATGCATTTAAATAGCGCATTAACTAAAGCAATACAGCTAGTGATTCTTTGTGGAATTTTTAGTGTTATATCTTTAATACCCATGGTTGGTTTTGATATTTTCTATCAAATATGGAGTAATTTAAAGAAACTGAAAATGTCAAAACAAGAAATTAAAGATGAATTTAAAGAACAAGAGGGAAACCCACAAATCAAAGGGCGTATTCGTCAAATGCAACAGACTATTGCTAGACGCCGTATGATGAAAGATGTACCTAAAGCCAATGTGATTATTACCAACCCAACGCATTATGCCGTCGCTCTGCAATATGATGAAAAAACAATGATTGCTCCAAAATTATTAGCGAAAGGAACAAATAAAATTGCGTTACGCATCAAAGAAATTGCTAATGAACATAATATCCCTCAGTTAGAAGCTCCACCGCTTGCCCGTGCTTTATACCGTCATGGTGAAATAGGCGAAACAATACCAACCGAATTATATACCGCGGTTGCCCAAATTCTAGCGTGGGTTTATCAATTGAAACATTGGTATAAATATGGTGGCGATAAACCAATAGCGCCAAATAATTTACCCATACCTGAGTCATTATCCGTAAATAAATAAAGGTAATAACTAGTCTTATGATTAAATCTAAACTACTTAATTTATTATCAACCAATACATTAAAAAATGGGCATTATCAAGTCTTAGCTGGACCATTGCTAATTTTATTGATTCTTTCGATGATGGTATTACCACTACCTGCATTTATTTTGGATCTGTTTTTTACTTTTAATATTACATTATCAATTATCATCTTGATAGTAGCATTGTTTACTAAAAGAGTGCTTGATTTTGCAGCATTCCCGACCGTTTTATTATTTGCAACTTTATTAAGATTATCGTTAAACGTTGCTTCTACGCGGGTCGTTTTATTAAAAGGTCACACAGGTAGTGCTGCTGCTGGGCGGGTTATTGAGGCTTTTGGGCACTTTTTAGTTGGTGGTAATTTTGCTATTGGTATTGTGGTATTTATTATTTTAGTCATTATCAACTTTATGGTCATCACCAAAGGAGCAGGTAGAATAGCTGAAGTGGGCGCACGCTTTGCGTTAGATGGCATGCCCGGAAAACAAATGGCTATTGATGCTGATCTGAATGCGGGTTTAATTGGTGAAGATGAAGCTAAAGCCCGTCGAGCCGAAGTTTCTCAAGAAGCCGATTTTTATGGGTCAATGGATGGTGCCAGTAAATTTGTACGTGGTGATGCGATTGCGGGATTATTAATAATGGGTATAACCATTATTGGGGGGTTATTAGTTGGAGTTGTTCAACACGGTATGGCTTTTTCTGATGCTAGCGAAACCTATGTTTTACTAACTATTGGCGATGGTTTGGTAGCACAAATACCATCACTCATTATTTCAACCGCAGCTGGCGTTATTGTTACTCGAGTCACATCACAAGATAACATCAGTGATCAAATGATTACACAGCTTTTTAATAATCCACAAGTATTGATTTTAACAGCTGTCGTCATTGGTTTACTTGGACTAATTCCGGGTATGCCAAATTTAGTTTTTCTACTCTTTACTGCTATTTTATTAATCATATCTTGGTGGTTAACTAAACAGAAAAAGACAGAACAAAAAATGGCACCCAAACAAGCTAATGTACAAGCAACCACGCCAGCTAATATAGAAGCAACATGGTCAGATGTTAATATTGAAGATATATTGGCAATGGAAGTTGGTTATGGATTAATTCCCATGGTAGATCAAACTCAAAATGGTGAGTTGTTAGGGCGAATTCGTAGTTTACGCAAAAAATTTGCTCAAACACTGGGTTTTTTACCACCTCAAGTTCATATAAGAGATAATCTTTCATTAGCACCTTATCAATATAAGATATTTATAAAAGGTGGTGAAATTGGCAAAGGTGAAATTGTTAATAATAAATGGTTAGCGATCAATCCCGGTAATGTAACTGAAACCATTGAGGGCATTCCAACAACCGAACCTGCCTTTGGATTACCAGCGATATGGATAGATGAAAGTAATAAAGAAAATGCACAAATATTGGGGTATACCGTTGTTGATACAAGCACCATGATTGCTACTCATTTTAATCATTTATTACAGCAATTTGCTAGCGACTTATTAGGACGTTTAGAAACTCAAGAACTGCTCGACAGAATAAAACAAGATATGCCGAAATTAGTGGAGGACTTTATTCCTGGTGTTGTTACACTAACCACATTTCATAAAATATTGCAAAACTTGATCGCTGAAAAAGTGTCAATCCGTGATATGCGTACCATTATTGAAACCATCTGTGAGTACGCACCAACCCAAAATGATGCTTATCAGCTACTAAGTATGGTAAGAATTGCTTTAGGAAGAGTCATCACACAACAATGGTTTCCTGGATCTGAGCCAATCAATGTAATAGGATTAAATATCAATTTAGAACGTTTGTTATTACAAGCACTCCAAAATACCAGCAATGTTGAACCAGGGCTAGCCGAACACATTGTCGAGCAAATTAAACAAGCCATTCATCAACAAGAAGCTATCGGTGCACCACCAGTGTTATTAGTGAACCATGCATTAAGACCTATGCTTTCACAATTTTTAAGGCCTAACTTTCCTCAATTAGTGGTATTGTCAAATTTAGAAATCACCGATAATCGAGAGATAAAAATGAGCACGCAAATTGGCGCAGAATAGTTACTTTATAATACTAATAATGAAGTGTTTCAGTTAATAAAAACTAGAAACACTCATTTCTAAACCGCCTACACGGCGGTAAACAATTTTATGATAGTTAAAGTATCAAAATAGGTATTTCTAAATATTGGCCTCGGCGACCTAATGACTAAGAAATAAGAACTAAGGTTTAAGGTTTGAGACGCAAGTAACACGTCCTTCCATTTCCCGGGAGGTGGGGGGCAGGGTCCAATCAAAGATTCTGCCATCACTCGAGAACACAGAGAACCTGCGCCCCCTCACCTCGCTCGTCCAATAGAAGCTGGGAAAAAAGCGAGAACAACCACTAAAACTGTCAATACAGTCGTAATCGTACAAGTCGCCCCACTCGGAAAAAAAACCTACATCAATATGACGCGTGTAATGATTACCTGGTGAAGATGGATTAGCGCCTACTATAGATGGACCAAATTTTGTAGCATTGGTTAAATCCCTGACCCTTGGCATCTGGTAGCCTATATTATTACACCATGCTAAATGGTCACTATAGGTTCTCGTTCGAAAAGGAAGATGACCATCCCGCACGACGAACCACTGCTTCAACACAAATCCATATTTTACTACCTCAATGCCATATCTATCTCTACCCACTAACTCAAACGTCTGCGGTAACTTTGGCTTAGCAATTGGATTAGGATGAGGATTGTCCCATTGATTTATTGCATCTGGACCTGTTAACTCAACACGGGTGACAAATCTGTCTTCAGTAGGAGTCCAATAGTCAGAAGCACTATTAGTTGCAACACTTGTCACTGTTGCTGTAATTCCCTCATGCGTAACAGGTTTCCATTTCAAGTCTCTCACATCTATTCCTGTTATAATTAAATAAAAACGTAAATTATGTGCTCCTGTAGTTGGGAAATTGAGGTTGTATGATTCAGGATTGGTTGATTGAACTAAGAAGCCCTTCTTAGGACTCCATATGTCAGCTGGACCTGCGTATCTACCTTCGCTAAAAAATAGATTCGGCCTTGCATAATGGATAACTGCCGACGGTATTATTATAGCATCACTACGATTACCCGTTCGAACCTCATTCCATAAAGAAGACAATAATAACAATATCAATACTAACGGAACTTTTCGGAATAATTTTGATAATAATTTGAAAAATAACTTTGAAGATATAAACGTGGCGGGGTTAAAAATCCAACTAGTGTGTTTATCTGATAAATTTAAGACATAGGTTTGCCATGTTTGGTGTTTGGTGTTTAAAATGATAATGCATTACGGTTCACCTGTCAAGTAAATTAATGATTTATTTTAATTTTTATGTTTATTTGATTGTTTAATAAACTATTCCTTTAAGCAGGTTAAAGTATAGCCATTTTAAAAAAACTTGGCTAGTTTTTTTATGCAATTTTTTAATTAGAATACGGTGTTAGGTTTTGTAAGTCTTAACTTTTGTGGAAATAATGAATATTGGTGATAATTTCTAAACCAAGGAATTAGTGAATTACCTAACAACCAATGAACATATAATCCTTACCATGTTATAAGATGTATTACGCCCATAAAATCGTTCAGGTAGAGCATTGATTTTATTTAATTTTTTATTTTTATTAAAATCAACCAGTTATACAGAAATTTCTACTTTTATACAAAAGACCACCTATACGGCATTGAAGTTCATTATCGATTCTTTGATGATGTGCGGAATTTTCTAAACTGCCTATACGGCATTGAAGAAATCGGGTTAGCGTTAAAATGAAAGGAGGCGTTTCTAAACTGCCTATACGGCATTGAAGCAGGCACTAATTTACGTGATTACGAACAAAATTTTCTAAACTGCCTATACGGCATTGAAGAGTTTACCCCCGATTTCGCACTAAAATTATTTTTTCTAAACTGCCTATACGGCATTGAAGTCGTTTTTTTTAATGGTAGCCAGCTCCTCGGATTTCTAAACTGCCTATACGGCATTGAAGTATCCTTTGTATTAGTTCGCCATGTTCAACATTTTCTAAACTGCCTATACGGCATTGAAGAAGTAGTGGCAATTTCGGACGAAACCAATCTATTTCTAAACTGCCTATACGGCATTGAAGCTGCTAAAAAAATCCGTGATGATGTTCTGGAATTTCTAAACTGCCTATACGGCATTGAAGCGTGTGGTAAGGAAACAAACTGGTGGCAAGTGTTTCTAAACTGCCTATACGGCATTGAAGGATTTATTATTTTGATGAGCATTACATCGATTTTTCTAAACTGCCTATACGGCATTGAAGGCTAATATTTTTTCAGATTCGTCACTAATCGATTTCTAAACTGCCTATACGGCATTGAAGCCGTTAAATTTACGCAAAGCCTTTTCCGATAATTTCTAAACTGCCTATACGGCATTGAAGCGCATTAGAAGCAATTTTTTATAATCCTCACTTTTCTAAACTGCCTATACGGCATTGAAGGTGTTGCTGTAAAAACGTGCTTCCATTCTTCTTTTCTAAACTGCCTATACGGCATTGAAGATAAAGAAGCTGCTCATATTTCAATCCCGATTTTTCTAAACTGCCTATACGGCATTGAAGTTGTTTATGCTGATTCGATGGATGTTAGAAGTTTTCTAAACTGCCTATACGGCATTGAAGATGTTAATTGTGTTGTCATCTTGTCCACCTTTTTTCTAAACTGCCTATACGGCATTGAAGTTGGGTTTGCTGAGCCAAAGCGCCTATAACGTTTTCTAAACTGCCTATACGGCATTGAAGTGGCCATGGTTGAGGAATGCCGACTGGCAGCATTTCTAAACTGCCTATACGGCATTGAAGATTCGATACCCTTGATTATTTGATAGTGCTTTTTTCTAAACTGCCTATACGGCATTGAAGACATAGTTACGTAACGTTATTTTTAAGTCTCTTTTCTAAACTGCCTATACGGCATTGAAGAATTAATCCATCATCATTTACTAGTCCATCGGTTTCTAAACTGCCTATACGGCATTGAAGGAAAACTTTTTTATAGCTTTTTTCAGAGAATATTTCTAAACTGCCTATACGGCATTGAAGTAGAATTTTATCTCAATAGGACCTTATTGTAAAAGAGCATACTGCACTTTTCCCAATTTTTACCCTTTTTTTGAGTCTATTTTAATATCAATAATAATCAATATGTTAAAATTATCCCCAAAAAAAGGGTTAATGATTTAAAAATCAGGAACAGTGGCTGTTTGGCTTAATCCATAGCTATTAAATGTGCCTTGCACTGGCTCTGGGCATTTTTCTTGTTTTAACCACAAAATAAATCTTTGACCTGTACTTTTACTATTCAAATGAAGATGTGGGTATTGCAAATGAACGCTTCCCCACTTTTCAACCATTTTATTTTTCACTTCAGGTGTCCATTTACCTTGTGCAGTTAATCTTTTTTCGGCACGTCTTAACGCACTCTGACCTTTAGGATTAACACGGCTCAAATGCAAATAGCCTTTTATCGTTGCCGGTACTGTTGTGATAGGCATCAATAAAGCATAATCACTTATCGATGATTTTTGCTGTATATCTGCTTTAAGTTTTTGCAATTCCTGCTCGGTACCAAATAGGCGAATCACTCCGCCTAATGTTCGGTGTACATTGTAACAAGGAAAACTAATTGCGATATTTCCTTGTTGATTAACCAAGATTTGGTGCAGTGACTGCATGACTTGATTAATCACGTCCACCTCGGTTATCTCAATTTGCGAAATAGCTCGCAGCTCTAAATAGTGTGAGTGCATATAATTTACTCCTTGCCACTAGCACCAAAAACACCACCACGAATTAATACCGCAATCACATAATGTTGTTGCTCAAGCAATGGTTTTTCACCTTTTAATACCCAATTATCAAATAAGGTATAAAAGTCTAATTTCTGTTTTGGTTGTCTAAAAGCATGCCCCATTGATGTCACCGAGCCATACGGTTCTATTGCTATTGGGAATTGAGCATTATCATACCAAGTATCGATAGTTCGAATTGCATTGCTGATTTTTTGTGAATGCATGGCGGCTTGTTTGTTCTTCTCATACAATACTTTACTTTTAGTTTTGCCAGTATCTAGAATTAATTCTTGTGACGGGTAGACTTCTTGACCTAAACCCATTTTCAGTTTGGCTTCAACGCTAAAAATAACAAACTCTTTACCACATAATCCTGCTTCAATCAGTGTAGCAAGATCATTCACCGATTTATCATCATAATCAAATGAGTTCAGTTGATATTGTTTAACATCACTGACTTCAATCATTGGTTTTTTTTCATCTTTTCGAGTAATCGAAAGGCTAATTTGCTCTGCTGCCATACGGTTACGCCATAACCAACGGCCACTTAAGATATTAATAGCATAACGCTTAGCTAGTGCTGTCAATCCTTGCGTTTGAATATAACCCTGCGTTGTTTTTTCTAGTTCTTTTTGATATTCGATATCATTACATACTGATGGTTTACCTAAAAATGGCAACACTTTACAGCTCCATGTAACTACCAAAGTATCTTTATCGGCATCTAACGAAGCGACATCTACTGTTTGTAAATTTGGTTTTTGTATTTCAGCATCTAATTTGGTTGGATCGTTTGCCACTGCATTTTTAAGACGATTTGAAATAGTGCCTCGGACTGATTTTTCAGTAACTACAACAGGGGATAATTTATTGGTATCCGTACTACTTTGCTGTGCAAAAATTGCATCTGAAATATCAAAACTACGTTCAAAAGCAAGTACGCTTGCCGTTGTCATTTTATCTTTACTCATAATGTATTCCTTAGTCTATAATTTTCTAAATTTACTTAATTGGTTTCTTGATTGATAATATAAATTTCTGCATCATTAGATTGCAATTCACTGCATTTATAACGCCAAAAAGCCTGTGATAAACTCTCTGTCAAACGTAAAGGAAAGACCCATTTACCAAGCCCATAAATACACTCCACAAATTGCGTAGCATGCTCATTACTGCGTGCATGTTCAACCTTACCTGCTGAAAATAACGGTGAAATAGCTTGATAGCCCAAATGTAAAGGGACAAGCCAACCACGACCTTGCTTAACCGATGTGGTTTGCCAGTGATCTTTTTCTTGTGGATGATGATGCAACATCGCTGTTTCAATCAGGGCATCAAGCGCTGTAGCATTAGGATCTTGTTGCTGTAATTCAGCAGTAATATCTTGCAAATCTTGTGGTGCTTCAACTAAAACAAATGCGGGTAATAGTGCATTGATTAAGTTTTTATTTGATTCTGATGCAGAATATAGTGCGACTGATTCAATATCAACAACCTGCCCACCAGCAACACGCTGCTGGTAAAGTTTTTGTTTCATCTGTTGGATAAATGCTTGCTGTTCATCTGCATCATCTAATGTTTCACGATCTTCAATTTTTACCTCAACAAGCAATGAAACATCTAGATGAACTCGCCCTTCTTCAATAATTGAACGAGTACTACCATTTTTAGCTAATGGATTGCGTGTTAATCGAAACGTATAATCGGCATAGTTGTTTGGTCGATAAACTTGTACATCACATTCATGACATGCAATTAACACACCATCTAAGTAAATAGGATTTTCTGATTCAATTTTACGACTTAAAGCATGAATAGCGCCTAGAAACCCCGAAATAGCTGGGAATCCATACGTTAATGGGCTAGAAATCGCATTGGCATTATGGATTTTAACATGATCAAATAATAAATAATAACGTAATGATGCCATTAAAATATCCCCTCCCTTTTACGTTGACTTGCTTTTACCGCTGCATTAAATTCACGGCGCCATTCGCTAAATTCAGGATCAGCAAATTGCTGTTTAAAATTTTTAAATTTTTCTTTTAAAGCATTTTGAACCCAAGTTGCAAAAAGCTTTTCTAGACTTTGTTGCCAATCACCTTGTTCATACTGCTTTTTAAAATCCTCTTCATTCTCTAATTGGACTCGCTGTGGATCAAGCCAAAGTTTTTCATCAAAATTGAGTGAATAATCACGACTCCAACCAGCTGGTTGAGTAGTTTGAATATAGCGAGCAAACTTAAGTAGTAAAGATAAAATCACCGCAAACGCATCTTTACGATCATCTCGTTCTTCTACAATATTTTTTGGCGCTTCAACCATATCAAACAGTAATTTAAAACCAAATCGACAAAAATATTGCAGTGCATTATTGAAAATTGTTTCTTGTTGTTTAGAAATCGATGGGAATTGAGATTTTTGAAATATAGGAGGCATAGAGGGTAATAAAAAATTGCGCCCCATTTGACTACCAATAAGTTGGCTTGCATTTTGAGCATTACTGCCACCTAGTTTAACAACGGCTAAATCATGAAAAGAAAAATAAGGTTGATACTCAACATCTTTTTTTCTACGCAATTCTCGTGCATTTTTATTTTCATCCGAAAATCTGCTTTGTATCTTTTGATAAACTAAATGGCATAAAGCACTAGGATGTAGTGGAATCAGTAAGCGGTAATTATTTTCATGCTGTGACAAATAAGTTTCTTCACTATTCGGCCAGAAAAATTGCTTATTAAGTTCTGAAGCCTGCGCATCACTCCAATTATCTTTAAGTAACTGCTTAAAATTTTCCAAATAAAGAGCAGACTTATTTTTATCATCAGATAAAGCTTCTTGAACAGCAGGGTGATTATTAATAATAAGCTGTAAAATTGTTATATCATTTTTAACGACTTGGTTTAAAAGCCCAAATATATCTAAAGCAGCAGCGCCACTGGCATCGAAAGGCAAAGAGTTCACTGTAGCAGATGATACTAAATTATTCAGGTTATTAGGCTTTATCTGTGTATTGTAATTTGCGTTACAAGCCTTCGAGCTCGGGTGAACTCCTTTAGCTATATGGGTAGCAATAAGAAGCCATGAAATTCTTCTAATTGCCGCGTCTTCCATCCACGTTTCAAAATCAAACCGTTTAGCAAGTTCAGCTAACTTTTGCTGAGCTTCATTAACTGCGACCTGATCGCCTAACTCTTTTGCTTTTTCCAGCTTAGCGGTTTCACTTTTATAATTACTATTATTGGCAAGCCGTTGTTGCAGAAAATCTAAAATTACTTTTCTTATATCTTGCCAAGATATGTTATTCATTGACCCTCCTTATTTATCTTAAATTTTAATAAAATGAGAATAAAATAAATCTTACTAAAATTCAAGCAAAAAATCAAAAAATAATCAAAAATAACAAACAAAAAAAAGAAAGAAACAAAGTAAAGAATAAAACTTAAAAGGGAATAATATAATATTAAGCTCAACGAGCCAACTAATTTGGAGGGTGGAGCTTAATCCTTTTATAAACCACTTATTCAGCGGTGAAATATTCTTCAAAGGAAAGAGAATACTTAAAATTTCTCAGCAACCTATACGGCTGTCCGTTCAGAGTATAAAAGAATTACCTCACTTTTACTAGCAACCATTATGCACCTGACGATATTTTGTCAAAAAGTTTCAGGTAACTATGTGTTTCAGTATAAAAACTGATATTCTTTTATCCTTTCTTTTCATAAAATCCTAAATAAGGATGAAAATACCAACTGCTATTACGATATAAGCTTACGCTACAAAATTCATTCGCTAATCGATATGGCGTTTTATTTGGGAAATATTCGGTTATTTTTGCTATGGCTTGCTCGACACTATTTTCTAACCACGGTTTAACTTGCGGATTTTCAAATAACCAACGTTTGTATTCAATTTGGCTATTTTGTTTGCTTGGACAAGATTCATCTGGAGTCTGCCATGCTACATCTGCATAGCTAAATTGATAATCGCCATCGTCGTCAAGTTGGCAAATATATTCATCTTGTGTCTTATCATTTCCTCTAAATGGCGAAATCGCCTGTAAATGCACACAATGGTGATGAGCTAAGCCTTGTTGCCAATAGCTGGTCACATAATTACTTTTACGGGCATTAATTGCAAAAAGATCTGCCATGACCTTATGCTCTAATTCAGCTAGCGTTAGCCCATCTTCAGGGCAAGACTGAATACGTGGAACCGCATCTATATTAACTAACTGATAAGCTGGAATTAGTTCATTTGTTTTATGGGTTTTCAGCAAAAATAATGACTCTTCTTCAAATCCTGGTTTAGTAAAACAGGCCTTATCCGTACGATACTTAGATTCAATTGCTTTTAAATTCGATCCTAATATCGCCACATTGGCCTTTTGTGCCATTTTTTGTGGTCGGTGACGCCATACTCGCCCTACTAACTGAATAATAGATCGCATGGATGATGGTTCGACAATCGCCCAATCATAATCGTGATCACGCCCGACTTCGGTGACTGGTGTGCCAATCACAATAAAGATATGATTTTCTTTCTTGCTACCTTTTATAGATTGGAGAATTTCGGGTTGGCTAAATAGAGCCTGTTCATCACTGCGATTTAAAATTCTATCAAGTTTTTCTTCTAATTGGCTACGCAATAATAGCAGTTGTCGAGCATGATAAACCACGATATGAAAAGCAGTATCACTAGGTAACTTCTTTTGTTCGTAAATTTGTTCGGTAAGTGAAATAACATCTTCTGTATGGGCAAAACGCATTAAACCGATACTTACCTTTTTTTGTGATGTTTTATCAATTTGATGATGATCTTGGTGAAATTGATAAGCTTGATCTAATAATTGTTTAGCTAGCACACCATAATTAATTTTTTGGTTTTCTGTTTTATTTTCTTGGTAATTTAGTAGATCTAAGATATGCCCTTGGCGACGAACTGCGCTTTGTGCTAATTGATGAATGCGCATTGCTACAAATTGTTGATGATGATCGCTAAACGTTTTAGTATCAGCAATTTGTGATATCGACTGTTCATATTCATCAAACCAACCACATACAATGGCATTATTGGCATATTGGTTATTTTGATTCCAAATTTTTCGCCCTGCTTGGTAAGCATCAAATAATCCAGCAATTAAATCTGGTGTTAAGGTCGCCGATGACAGTAGTACTTTGCTACCAAACAATCCAGCTAAATGCACTAAACGCGCCAGCGCTGGCAAGTCGTGTTGATCAAAATCATCAGGTTCATCTAAAATCAAATCTGAGGTTAACAATCTTAACGTTGGTGCAATATATTTACCGCCTCGGCTACATTCGCTAGCTTGAATAATATGGTCAATTGTACATGTCACAATAGGTGCATAAAGTAATTGCCGTGCTTTACTGTCTTCAATAATAGTACCTAATTCACAATCAGCAATACCACTTTCTGCTACATCAATATATTCATCAAGTAACGATTCGATAGATTCACTACCTTGGTTTTCTGATTTTTTTTGAGAATCGTTTTGTTGAATTTCTTCACTACTCAGTTCAAACAAGGTTTTTGTGGCTCGCCCACCCACTAAAATCGCCAGATGTTCATCACTTAAGTGTAATCTTTCTCTTAATGCTTTACCTGTTTGCAACGTTAAAACACGTAATCCCAATGCAATGGTAAAACGCACGCCCCGTTTTGGATTTGAAAGCGCATACATAATCCGCCCATTGGCTAAGGTTTTACCACAGCCAGTCGATGCCATGTTAACACCAAAAAAGCCACATTCATCAGTTTGTTGTTGATAACTTTTTGCTAAATCAAAAGCATGATTTTGCCACTGGAAGCGTTTTATAGTTGTTCGTTTGGTAAAAGGTTTATGTTGATTAATTGCGGGTAATTCCGTGGTTATTTTAGGTAATAAACGAGCAAATCGGGCTGAAAAATTAGCTACACCGATTAAATGATCATCTAAACGTTGCTTCGCTTTTTTTAGGTAATTCGTGTTAGCAATCAATATTGCTTCATTTTCTTTTGCCTCTTCACATGCTAAAGATAAACTTGAGTAGTTATGATCAGCCACCATTAAGCTTAAACGTGAAATATGCAATAAAAACTCGTCAATATTAGACAATTGCATTAAAGGCACATGATTTAGGGCTTTGGCTGCATAACGGCTTAGTTTTTTCAGCCAAGGCTGACTTAAGGTAATATCGCTTTTAAGCTGCCAAAAATCGTTGGGTGAAGTGTGTTGACTATGACTATTTTTAACCCATTTATCAATTGCCTTAAATGTTTTATAAAAACTTCGGATAGTTAAACCAGATATATCAAAATCTATTTTCTGTAAATTTTTAATATCCCCCGTTAATGAATCCGGTAAAAACGGCATTCTATGATGCGACACAATGAGCCACGCAATCCATTGTGCCAATAACGGTAACTGCGTGAGATCATTTTTGTCGACTTTGGTTAGTTGCTGGTACCAATTAGGATTCTGTTGTCGATATTGATCAAAATGCGCTAATCGATCAAATAAGGCTTCGTTCGTGGTGCAGCCTTGAATCATTAATAAAAATAATTGTAACGAAATCCACTCATGTCGGTAAGGATCAGCCGCCACAGCCGTTTCTGCTCGTAATTTAGATTGAAAACCAATCGTTGCTTTACCTAAATCATGAAGTAGTGCCGCTATGGTAGTAATTAATTGAATGGTGGTTGCATATTGCCAACAATTTTCGCTGTCACTGCGTAAAATATTGCGTTTAGTACGATTAGTTGGGACTCGTCCCTCTTGATTAAACTGACTGCGATCGCCCACAATCCACAAAAGATCAGTTAAATTTTTACCATGTGTCCAATAACATGCAACAGCAGTATTTTTTCGTGCAGTTTTGCGTAATAATTTATAGAGCGTTTGTAACCCTGCTTCAGTCATTGGGCTTTGCCATGTTCGTTCACCGCAGCGCTCAGCGAACTGATCGATAATCCGCCTTGTTTCGGTTAAGGCATTTTTTTTGCATTGACTAACAAGTAAAATATTCATATTTGATCTGCTATCTGTTTTAAAGTATCAATAATCCTATCAAGTGCACCTAATTGAGCAAATTGCGCAATACATGCCATACGAAATTCTTTTTCACTATCGCCTTGTTTGGCTGATAAAAAGGCCTGAGGTAATACAATGCCATCTTTAATAATATCTGCCGCATCAAAAACTAATCCACCCCGGCGAGTTTTTCCGTGTAAAATAGCAAGTCCATGAGGGAGACCTAACACCCAACAAGCCGTTGCGCCAAGTCCATAGGCTAAATAGTTACCATGGTCTAAAAATTGATTAGCGGGATCATGACTCTTGCCTCGTGAGCCTTGTTCTCGTTTAAATTTATCATCTTGTAAGGTTAATTGATTTGCCATGCTATAAAGACGTTTGCTAATTCGCCCTTCTGCGGCTAAAAGTGCTTGGCTATTATCAACATCGGTAAATTGTTGTGTTGCATCAGTAAGAATATGCGTTAACTGCGTTTTATCAACATCCCAATCAAATTGCGGCCAACACTCACTAATAATATTAAGCCGTGTTTGTTGCAATAATTTAGCTGCTTGTAATCGACGTTCATCATCAAACCAAAATTGACACCAGCTTTGTAGATATTCTGTCGGGCGATATTCACTTTGTGGCGAAAAAAATTGACAAGCGAATTCAGATTCGGTTGATGAAAATAGAGGCGTTCCGCCTCCTCCACAAAAGCCAATCATGACACCTGCCCGTGAAAGCTCTCGCACTGCCGCTTGCGTTAATGATGTTCCCGTGCCTAATAAAATACAGGTAGTATTAGCTATTGGGATATTCCAATATAACGATTGTTGACCTTGCTCAGTCACATACTCAACTCGCCCGCCATTAACCAAAACACGGCAATGCTCTAAATAATAAATATTGGCACGCTTGGAATGCATGATCGTTTTTAGATCAGAAGAATGAATCATATCCATGATAATAACTAATTAAATTGATTGAAATATAGCAAATAAATTAACATTATTCTGTATCAAAAACGAGCATTTTATTGTTTATTAACAACAATTGCATGATTTCTAAGTTATTATATTGTGGATGGAATTTTTAAAGACGAGTGATACTCGTCTTTATCTTTGTGATTAGCAATAAAGTTGCTGTAATGGCGTTACAGTTTGTGCTGGATCGTAATCTAGCGCTGCAGTTGTAGCATAAGCAGCATTCATCGTGGTATCGTAATGTACCTTATATTGAATGGCACTTCGACGTAATACTTTTGAGGCTTCAATAGCTGCTCGCCCAGAGGTGGTATTAAGAATATAGCTATATTCGCCATTTTTTATATGGTCATGGATATTTGGTCGCCCTTCGTTTTCTTTTTTTACGACTTGGCATGGTATATTTGCTTGTTGTAATACCTTTGCCGTGCCAATAGTTGCATCAATACTAAACCCATGAGTAATTAACCGTTTAGCTACCTCTAACAGCCTTGTTTTATCCTGATCGCGAACCGATAATAATGCTTTCCCTGATTTTTTCATATTGGATAAACTACCTAGCTGGGCTTTAGCAAAGGCTTCAGCAAAGGTTTTACCGATTCCCATTACTTCACCAGTTGAGCGCATTTCAGGACCTAAGATTGGGTCGACGCCACTGAATTTATTAAACGGTAATACCACTTCTTTTACCGAATAATAAGGAGGAATCACCTCTTTAGTCACATTTTGCTTGGCAAGTGATTGCCCCGTCATCACGCGAGCCGCTATTTTCGCCAATGGTAAACCTGTTGCTTTTGAGACAAAAGGTACAGTGCGAGCTGCACGAGGATTGATTTCGATCAAATAAATTTGATTATCTTTCACCGCAAATTGCCCATTCATTAAACCTTTTACATTGAGTTCAAGTGCTAATTGTTTGGCTTGTTGTCGTAGTTTGTCTAAAATATCTGCAGTTAAGGTGTGGGTTGGCAGTGAGCAAGCAGAATCACCAGAGTGAATGCCTGCTTGTTCAATATGTTCCATAATGCCACCAATCAGGATTTGCTCACCATCAGCAATTACATCAATATCAACTTCAATTGCATCATCTAAAAAGTGATCAAGTAAGACTGGTGCATTATTTGATTCGCTTACCGCTGTTTTAAAATAACGCCTTAAATCTTGTTCATTATAGACAATTTCCATTGCTCGACCTCCTAATACATAAGAAGGTCTAACCACTAATGGATAACCTATTTTTTCTGCTTCAATGACAGCCTCATTAATATCGGTCACTGTGGCGTTGACAGGTTGTTTTAATTTCAGTTTATCGACGACTTCTTGAAAGCGTTTACGATCTTCGGCTTTATCTATAGCATCAGGTGAGGTACCAATAATTGGTAGCCCTGCTGCTTCAAGCGCACGAGCAAGTTTTAGCGGTGTTTGCCCACCGTATTGCACAATAACACCATTTGGCTTTTCAACATGTGCAATTTCAAGCACATCTTCAAGCGTGACAGATTCAAAATAGAGGCGGTCGGAAGTATCGTAATCGGTTGAAACCGTTTCGGGATTACAGTTAACCATAATGGTCTCATAACCATCCTCACGCAGTGCCAATGCCGCATGTACACAGCAATAATCAAACTCAATACCTTGTCCGATCCGATTAGGACCACCACCAAGGATCATAATTTTTTTACGGCTAAATTGAGGATTAGCTTCACACTCTTGCTCATAGGTTGAATAAAGATAAGCGGTATCTGTTGCAAATTCAGCCGCACAGGTATCAACACGTTTATAAACAGGGTGAATTTGATATTGATGACGTAAATCGCGAACAGCTTGTTCTGTGGTATTAAGCAGTTTGGCGATGCGTAAATCAGAAAAACCTTTACGTTTTAATTGCCACAATGTTTCTTGATCAAGCTGTGCAAGTGATTGTTCCTTTAGCTTATTTTCAAGGTTAACCAACTCTTCAATTTGTACTAAAAACCAACGATCAATATTGGTTAGTAAAAAGATATCTTCTAAGCTGAATCCTGCTCTAAAAGCATCAGCAATATACCAAATCCGATCAGCGCCCGCTTCTTGGAGCTCATAACGAATTTTGGTGATATTTTTTTCATCAGCATAATTATCAATTTTAGGATCAAATCCTGAAGCGCCAACTTCAAGCCCTCGCAACGCTTTTTGTATTGATTCTTGGAAGGTGCGCCCAATGGCCATCACTTCACCAACTGATTTCATTTGTGTGGTTAAACGATCATTACAACCAGCAAATTTTTCAAAATTAAAGCGTGGAATTTTGGTGACAACATAATCAATTGACGGTTCAAATGAAGCAGGGGTTTTTCCGCCTGTTATATCATTAGATAATTCATCAAGCGTATAACCGACAGCCAGTTTAGCGGCGATTTTCGCGATAGGAAAGCCCGTTGCTTTCGAAGCTAAGGCAGATGATCGCGACACCCGTGGATTCATCTCAATAACAATTAATCGTCCTGTCTTTGGATCAACCGAAAATTGTACATTGGAGCCACCAGTTTCAACACCAATTTCACGCAGTACCGCGATCGAAGCGTTACGCATGATTTGGTATTCTTTATCAGTCAAGGTTTGTGCTGGAGCCACCGTAATTGAATCACCTGTATGAATACCCATTGGGTCGAAGTTTTCAATTGAACAAACAATAATGCAGTTATCATTTTTGTCTCGAACTACTTCCATTTCATATTCTTTCCAACCAATTAATGATTCATCAATAAGTAGTTCATTGGTTGGCGAAAGATCAAGTCCTCGAGTACAAATTTCGTCAAACTCTTCGGTATTATAAGCAATGCCGCCACCGGTGCCCCCCATGGTAAATGATGGACGAATAATGCAAGGAAAACCAACTTGATCAAGAACGGCGTAAGCTTCTTTAAGTGAATGAGCAATCCCTGATCGAGCGGTATCAAGACCAATTTTTTTCATCGCCTCATCAAAGCGTTTTCGATCTTCGGCTTTATCGATAGCATCGGCTGTTGCACCAATCATTTCAACATTAAATTCTTTTAATACACCTTGTTTTTCAAGCTCTAATGCACAGTTTAATGCTGTTTGACCGCCCATGGTTGGTAAAATGGCGTCTGGCCTTTCTTGTTCAATAATCTTACGAACGCTTGTCCAATGAATGGGTTCAATATAAGTGGCATCAGCCATTTCAGGATCTGTCATGATAGTGGCTGGATTAGAGTTAACTAAAATAACACGATAACCTTCTTCACGCAGCGCTTTACAGGCTTGAGCACCAGAATAATCAAATTCACATGCTTGACCAATAACAATTGGGCCAGCACCAATAATTAATATACTTTTTATATCTGTTCGCTTAGCCATGATTATTGCTCCTGCTTATAAATTTTAATTAACTCAATAAAGTGGTCAAAAAGTGATGCTGCATCATGAGGCCCAGGACTGGCTTCGGGATGACCTTGAAAACTAAAAGCCGGTTTTTGATTGTGATGAATACCTTGTAATGAACCATCGAACAGTGATTTATGCGTCGCTCGTAAATGAGCTGGTAAGCTTGCTTCATCTACAGCGAAGCCGTGATTTTGTGCAGTGATCATTACCTTATTATTTTCTAGATCTTTAACAGGATGATTACCACCATGATGACCAAACTTCATTTTGATAGTTTTAGCACCACAAGCAAGCGCAAGAAGTTGATGACCTAAACAAATGCCAAAAATAGGAATATCTGTGTTTAAAAACTGCTTAATGGCATCAATCGCATAACTGCAAGGTGCAGGATCTCCTGGACCATTAGATAAAAAGATCCCATCGGGCTTTAAAGCAAGGACTTGTTCTGCTGTCGTTTTGGCTGGTACGACTGTTAGTTTACAACCACGCTCAACTAACATGCGCAAAATATTGCGTTTTACGCCAAAGTCATAAGCAACAACATGGTATGGTAATTGGTTTTCTGGTATTAGATTAGGCTGTTGTTGCCTTGTCCATATGCCTTGTGACCAAATATAGCTTGTCAAACAAGTCACTTCTTTGGCTAAATCAAGCCCACTTAATCCTTTAAAATCGATTGCCTGCTGTTTAGCTATTTCGGCTTTTTCAAGTAAGGTCGTTTTGTCCGTTGCTGTTATGATGACGCCATGCTGTGCACCTTTTTCACGCAAAATACGGGTTAAGCGCCGCGTATCAATATCCGCAATGGCAATAACATTATGTTTTTTTAAATAGCTAGAAAGACAGAGTTCGCTTCGATAGTTGCTAGCTAATAATGGCAAATCACGAATAATCAAGCCTTTTGCATAAACTTGGTTCGATTCGGCATCGGTATCATTCGTTCCTACATTACCAATGTGCGGGTAGGTTAATGTAACCAATTGCTCACAGTAAGACGGATCGGTAAGAATTTCTTGGTAACCTGTCATTGAGGTGTTAAATACCACTTCCCCAACTGTTTGACCATCAGCACCAATTGATTTCCCGATAAATTGCGAACCATCTTGTAACATAAGGAGGGCATAAGTTTGCATGACTAAAAGATCCTTTGAATGAATTATCATTAATTTTGAATAAAAATTCAATTTTACCTAGCTACAAAGATACAATATTTGGTCATTTTATTACACTTTTTTGTACAAAAAAAGCAATATTATAAAAATTATTTTAATAATTAAGTCTAATTTTTGAGACTTATCTCAACATAAAGGTAAAATGTTAGGGTTATTATGATGTTTAACTTGAATTTGCATAATTATTCAAATAGAATCATTTACATCATTACGGTTATTAGGAGCTATATCATGCACGGTTTTTATCAGCGTCATTTTTTACGATTACTTGATTTTACCCCTACCGAAATCAATCAATTAATTAATCTTGCTATCGAATTAAAACAAGCCAAACAACAAGGGCAAGAACAACAACATTTGATTGGTAAAAATATTGCATTAATTTTTGAGAAAGACTCCACCCGTACACGTTGTGCTTTTGAGGTTGGTGCATTTGATCAAGGTGCAAATGTCACTTATTTAGGACCAAATGGTAGTCAAATCGGTCATAAAGAATCAATTGCGGATACCGCACGCGTGCTGGGTCGAATGTATGACGGTATTGAGTATCGTGGTTATGGTCAAGAGATCGTTGAAACATTAGCCCAATATGCTGGTGTACCAGTATGGAATGGCTTAACGACCGAAGCACATCCAACCCAAATTTTAGCCGATTTTATGACAATGAAAGAGCATATAGGCAATCGCCCATTAAGTAGCATTAAATTTGCCTATTTAGGCGATGCCCGTAATAACATGGGAAATTCGTTAATGGAAGGTGCGGCTTTAATGGGAATGGAAATTCGTTTAGTTGCACCAAAGGCCTGTCATCCCGAAGCCGAACTCGTACAAAAGTGCCAAGATATAGCAAAAAATACGGGTGCAAAAATTATCTTAACCGAAGATGTTGCCAAAGGAGTTAAAGACGTCGACTTTTTATATACTGATGTATGGGTATCAATGGGTGAGCCTAAGGAAGTTTGGGATGAGCGTGTTAAATTATTAACACCTTATCAAGTGAATGAAAATGTTATTAAACTTACCAATAATCCAAATGTCAAATTCATGCACTGTTTACCCGCTTTTCATGATATGAACACTACCGTCGGTAAACAGATGGCAGCTCAATATGGTTTAACCAATGGACTTGAAGTGACTAATGATGTGTTTGAATCTGAACATAGTATTGTTTTTGATGAAGCCGAAAACAGGCTACATACCATTAAAGCGGTAATGGTTGCAACATTAGCCAAAGATGAATAATATTGTCATAATCAATACTTAAATGCTTAGCTAAAAAATTAGGCACTTTCTTTTTGCCGGCTTAATGTCGGCAAATTTTATTTAAAAGAATATTAGATTATGACAAAACAAGAACGAAATAAAGATTTTAAAAAATTCCTCAAGTTAACCAATCCCATTCATTTTTTAGCTGTAGGACTAGGTAGTGGTTTATCTCCAATTATGCCCGGAACAATGGGATCGTTAATGGCGATTCCACTTTGGTTATTATTTTATGGTTTACAACCAGCTTTATACTGGGTATTTATTTTAGTGACTTTTATTTTTGGTTGTTTTATTTGCCAAAAAACATCGGATGATACCCATACGCACGATTCAGGGCATATAGTATGGGATGAATTTGTTGGCATGTGGATCACCCTATTTTTTATTCCACAACTTTCTGTTATGTGGATTGCGATAGCCTTCGTAGCATTTAGGATTTTTGACATGGCAAAACCGTGGCCAATTCGTTGGTTTGATAAACGTATACCTGGCGGTTTTGGTATTATGGTGGATGATGTGATTGCAGCTATCTTTTCATCATTCACCGTTTATATCATGACATTGGTTATTTAAGATGTAATCTTATACTAAAACACATACTTTCCTGAAAGTTTTTTACAAAAATAGATTAAAACATCTTTTGCGACCATCCTAACTTAGTCGAAAGATTATTAAAATAATCATAATCTTTGGTATGAATTAAATTAAATTCATATAAAGATCGGCGAATAATCACATCTTGCGTTGGTTTGACCGGTAAAATAATTTGGCTATCACAGGCAATATTTAAATCAAGCGCAGTAGTTGGAAATTTAAGATGAATTGGGTTATTGCCTTTGATAACCAAAGGTCTAACTGCTAACGAATGCGGAAACATTGGCGTAATAATTAATGCATCTAAATGAGGCGCTAAAATAGGGCCTCCAGCCGATAACGAGTAAGCGGTAGAGCCTGTTGGCGTTGCAATAATTAACCCATCAGCTCGCTGTGAAAACGCATTACGTTCATTAATGTAAACATCATAGTCAATCATATGCGCTACAGTGTTAGGAGTGACGACAATTTCGTTTACGGCGAAACTCGAATTAATCAAATTACTATTATCATAAATGGAAACTTCTAATAAGAAACGAGGATCATCCTCATATTCACCGGCAATAACAGGACTTAATTGTTCAATTACTTGTTCATGCGAGATATCCGTTAAGAAACCGAGATTACCTCGATTAACACCAATCACTTTGATTTTATAGTGTGACAAGTACCTAGCTGAACGTAGCATATTTCCATCACCACCCACAACAATGGCTAGGTCAGCTTGCTGGCCAATTGCTTCTAACGAAGCGTAATGGCTAACTGGAAATTGAATATGATCCGCTAAGCGATCTTCAACTAGCACATGAATACCAAGACTAACAAGCCAATCATAAAGCACTTGATGAGTTTCGATTGCCTCTAATTTACGAGGAAGTCCAATGAGACCAATGCATTTAAAAGGTGTATTCATAAAATATCCTTGTTATTCTTTTATATAAACAATATGTATTTTTTCGTCACAGGTCAAAAAATTACATATCAATTTACTGATAAGCTTGTAATCATAAAAATTGTCCCCATAATAACCGTAATTCACTAAGTTTTCGACTACATTATTTGGAGTACCTTATGACAGAGCAAGATAAAAATATGTCAGAAAATGAAACTAACATTGACACACCAGCTGAAGAAACAACAGAGCAAGAAGCTCCAGCGCAACCAAGTCTAGAAGAGCAATTAAACGCAAAAGATGCACGTATTGCAGAGCTAGAACAAGCATTACAGTTGGCTAAAAAAAATGAAAGCGAAGCCATGATTCGTGCGCGAGCTGAAATTGATAATGTTCGTAAACGTGTTGAACAAGATGTTGATAAAGCTCGTAAATTTGCACTAGAAAAATTTTCTAATGAATTATTACCCGTTATTGATAATTTAGAACGAGCTTTAGAATCTACAGATAAAACCAACCCTGAGCATAAAGCTACTGTTGAAGGGTTAGAGCTGACATTAAAATCATTCCTAGATACTGTCAAAAAATTTGGTATTGAAGTGATTAATACTGAAGATTCACAACTAAATCCTGATGTGCACCAAGCAATTAGTATGGTTGAATCACCAGAACATCAATCAGGTCAAATAGTAAATACCATCCAAAAAGGCTATACCTTAAATGGCCGGTTAATTCGTCCTGCGATGGTAATTGTTGCTAAATAGTTATCTTTAGATAGGTTAACCGCCAATCACTGTGGCGGTTAATTTTATTGATTCCGTTGCTCCTCACGAGCAAGTTTCTTCATTTTTTGTTCAATTCGTTGACGTTTTAATGGTGAAAGGTAATCAACAAAGAGTTTACCTTTTAAATGATCCATTTCGTGTTGGATACAGATAGCAAGTAACTCATCGGCATCAAGTTCGTAAGGATTGCCATGGCGATCTAGGGCTTTAATTTTGATTTTTTCTGCTCTTGGCACAAATCCACGACAATCAGGAACCGATAAGCACCCTTCCTCAATACCCGTTTCACCTTCTTGGCTTATCACTTCAGGATTGATGATCACATAAACTTGGCTTTTATCTTCTGATACATCAATAACAATAATTTGTTCATGTACATCAACTTGGGTTGCTGCAAGCCCAATACCATTTTCGTCATACATGGTTTCGATCATGTTATCAATGATCGTTTGTAGCTCAGGGGTGAACTTGGTAACAGGCTTAGCAACTTTGCGAAGTCGCTCATCAGGAAAACGTAATACCGGTAAAATAGCCATAAATTCTTCGATCTACTCCTCAAATTTCAGGTTTATTCAAACTATTGCTCATTGTAAACATTTATCATACTGATGAATAGCCCTTGTTGGCTATTGGTAGTATTTATCTTATCAATTCAAGATATCTAAATCATTTAAAACGAGTGCGGAAAGATTATGATGAGTAAATATGAATTCTTATTAAGAATTTCAATGGTTGGATATGGAAAACAAAATATTTTTGAAAAAATTGGACAGCTTTTTGCTAACGGTTTACCAAGTAGCATACAAAATGTGTCTTGTTTGTTAAATAAACTAGGATTGTCGGATGTTCAATTAGTGCGTTTTTATGAAACATCATATCTTCATTTAGAACCAATACTTCAATGGTTAGAATCACCCCACCCACAAAAATACCTTATTGCTTATTGTGATAACGATTATCCTTTATTACTTAAACAAATTTGTTCTCCGCCTTTATTGTTGTTTGTTTTAGGTAATCGGCAGTTATTACATTCACCTCAATTAGCTATGGTTGGAAGTCGTGAATTTAGTGAATATGGAGCACAGTGGGGACGATATTTTGCTAGTGAATTAGCTATTAATGGTTTAACAATTACCAGCGGTTTAGCGCTTGGATTAGATGCTATTTGCCATCGTGGCGCACTTGAAGTATCGGGCCATACCATCGCAGTGTTAGGCAGCGGTTTAGCAAAAATTGCACCAAGATCAAATTTAAACTTAGCCAATGATATTTTGGAGCAAGGTGGGGCTATTGTGTCCGAATTTTTTCCATTTGAAAAAGCCAGATCCGTCTATTTTCCTCGTCGGAACCGAATTATTAGCGGGTTAAGTTTAGGAACTTTCGTGGTTGAAGCTTCAGAAAAAAGCGGCTCGTTAATTACTGCGCGCTATGCACTTGAACAAAATCGAGATGTATTTGCCTTACCAGGTGATATTAACAATGAAAACTGTAGTGGAACTCACTATTTAATTAAACAAGGCGCTTATTTAGTTTCTAAACCAGTTGATATTTTAGAGCATTATTATAGTTATTTATCAGCAGTAAATAGTTCGTGTAATCAGCTTAAAGAAGAACAGAATAATTCTATTTTGTATCCTGAAATTTTTGCAGTGATTCATCATCAACCTATCCCTGTTGATATTATTGCTCAACAAGTAAATATGTCGATTTCAGAATTGAGCGTCAAATTATTAGATATGGAACTAGAAGGTTTAATAAAGACGGTAACAGGTGGTTATATTCGTAATCGAGTGATTTAAAATTAAAGATTTTTTGTTAAAAAGTTTCAGGTAAGTATACGTTTAAGTATAAAAACCACCGATATGTACCGGCGGTTCACACTATTTTTTATTTATCTTCAATTTCAAGAGCAATTTCAGATAGGATGATACCTGTGTTATCAGCATAGACAAAATCACCTGAGAAGAAAGTCACTCCACCAAAATTAACACGAATATCAATTTCACCAATGCCTTGATCTTCAGCACCAACAGGAATAGCTGCTAGAGCTTGAATGCCAATATCGGCTTCAGCTAGATAATCAACTTGGCGAACAGCACCATAAACAATTATTCCTTCCCATTGATTTTGAACAGCAATATCTACTAGCTCTGCATCAATTAGCGCTCGACGAACAGAGCCGCCCCCATCAATAACAAGGATTTTTCCTGAGCCGTCTGATTGCAAAATTTCGTATAGTAAGCCGTTATCTTCAAAACATTTAACTGTTACAGCTTGACCTGAAAACGATGCTACGCCACCAAAATTACTAAATATTGGTTCAACTACGTTAACATCTTCTGGGTAATAATCGCAAAGAATTGAAGTATCAAACTCCATTATCAAGTCTCCTTTTGCTGTGATATATAAGTTTATTTAGTATAACGCTAATGCCAAGTAAAATGATATTAAAATTAAATAAACGTGAACTAGCTCAAAATAATCCCCAAACAATAAAGTAAATTAGTCAATAAAGCAAGTTTGACCATCTGTAATAATAAAGGTACCCCTTCTTTGTGCGTATTAAATTGAAAAACCATATAAATATGCTTAATAAATAACGGTAATGTTAATATAAACAAACCGCTCCAGATTGTTTGTAATTTATTGTATGCAAATAAACTTAGCGAACAAAATGCTATGAGTAATAGCAATAAATGATAATATCGCCCCATACATTTACCAATCATTACCACTAAAGTACGCTTATTACTTTTTCGATCTAGTTCTATATCACGAAGGTTATTGATATTAAGCACAGCAACGGATAACAAACCACAGCCTAAAGAAGGTAAAATAATGGATAAAGAGAATACCTTAGTTTGCAAGTAGAAACTACCCATGACACCAATCAAACCAAAAAAAGTAAGTACTGATAGATCGCCAAATCCAATATAGCCGTAAGGTTTTTTACCTATGGTATAAGTTATTGCGGCAACAATAGATAATAATCCTAATAATATAAAAATAAATAATTCATAAATATTATTACAGGCAAATATAAGCAAAATCAGCCCAAATAAAATACATAAAAAAATATTAATCCATAGCGCTATTTTTAGCTGCTTAAGTGTAATTAAGCCTAATTGTATACCTCGATTATGGGCAGTAAGATTGTTTTGATCGCTACCTTTAATTTCATCTCCGTAATCATTGGCTAGATTAGAAAGAATTTGTAACAATGATGCTGTAATTAATGAAAACAGTAGTATCCAAAAACTAAATTGATGTTGCCAATAAGCTAGTGCATTACCGACTAATATCGCAGAAAGAGAAAGAGGTATGGTTTTTAACCGTAAACTAATAATCCATGGGTAAAATTTATTGTACATTCAATAACTGTATTATTTTTAGTGAAAACTATAAATCATAATAACAGGAATACTGAATCAATTCACTGTGTTAGTAATAAAAAGCTCCTTCAGTAAAACTCAGATTATTTTCCGTATATGCACTTTACCCATATTTATCATTTAGCTACGCATTTTTAAATATCGAAATGTTTTCATTTTTCTAAATATACTTCTAACTTTTCCTTCTCGTAAGGCTGATATAAAAATACCTAACGAGCTATATATTACTCCTAGTAAAAGTATCATAAATATATTTAGCCAGTTATCTGATAAGCTTAACCCCATTTGATTCACTCCTGCAATCATATTGGTTGCCCAAGTTGAAGGTAGAGAATAAGAAACACATTTCACCCATAATGGCATTGCATCAATAGGCCAAATTGTTCCTGAAAGATAGAAAACAGGTGTGGTTAAAAATGCTAATGTAAGATATATCATCTCAGTACGGCGTAAACATTCTGTTAGTAATTTGCTCAAACCTAGCGCACCAAGCAATAATGGAAATGTCATGATTAATATTTCGGGAATGCTAGCTAATTGCCGATAACCAAGTATCCAAGGCCATAAACCAAATAATACAATAGATAAAAATAACCAGATAGGTAATAACCCACATAAACTGCCAAAGACAACAATTTTAGGCGGTTTGCCTTGAGGTAACGAATTTAAAGTGATATTAGTACGAGTTGAAGCAATTAAAAAAGAGTGTTGTAGCAACATGACTAACAAACCTGGAAAGGTAATGGCGGCAAAACTGATGCCTGCATTATAAAGTGGTTCGGTTTGACCTTTTATAGGTGATAAAATAATATTGATCTGTTTATCTGAAAATCCGTTATTACGCATTATTTTAGTATTATATTCAGTCAATATCTGCTGATATATCCCTTTTATATCAACTTGTATTAAACCATTAGCTAAACGACTTGAAGCATCACCATATGCAGGAATTGTAACTTCTTCACCACTTATTAGACGCTTTTCAAAATCTCTTGGAATTGTGATCACAGCAAAAAGTTTACGATTATTGATATCATCATAAGCTTGAAGAGAGCTTTCATAAATAATCGTATCAATTTTTGAACTTGTTTCTAATGAGCGAATTAAACCACGGCTTGTTGGAGTATGATCTTGATCAACAATTGCTATCGGTAAATTAGTGATAGTTCCATTAATATAAACAAGGCTCATTAATGATACTGACAATAGTAACAATAACCACATTGGTCGTCCTAACAGATAAAAGAATATTTTTATAAATGAAGACCAAAATATTTTAATCATCTAAATTTATCCTCTTACTGTGAATGTAAACGTCTTACTAGACGCTTTCTGACTAACACGGTAATAATAATTGGATAGATCATTAAAATTCCGCATGTTTTTAACACCGACAAATAACTAGAGTGACGCAAAAACAGATCGAACAGTTTATTTAGTGCATAAGTTAATGGTTCAAGCGAAGAGATAAATCTAGCAATCCATGGCATGGATAGTTCAGGTACAACAACACCAGAATAAGTTAATGCAAGTCCAACTAAAATACCTATATAAGTATAGGCATCAATAGGAGTTTTAGTAAAAGTGTATAGCAAAATACCAATGCTTTGTGCTGCAATAACATAGAAAAATACCACTATCATCATGGCAAACGGAGAACCTGATACACGCGCATTAGAAAACAAAACGAGCATGGCAATTTCAAAAATAAGCAGCATAGTAAACCAAATTGTATAAGGTGCTAATTTCCCTAAAACAAAAGGGTAGCTAGGACGAGTTCGCTTTGGCAACTGTGCTAAAATGTGAATTGTTGTGGTTACAACAAATAGCTGCAATAAATGCACTACTGCGGAAAATTGTTGGAAGTACATTGAGTTACCACTAGCATTAAATAAACCATCATAATTAAAGTTAACTTTTGCCAATGGGGGAACTGGCATGCCAATGCTAGTAGCCATGGTGGTTCGATATTGGGTATTGATTGTTGCTATCAACCCAGAATAATCCATGATCGAATATAATCCAGCACTATAATATAACGCATTATAGTAAAGCATTGGTGTAGGTTGGCGACCTGATAATACATCCGCTTCAAAATTAGGTGGAATATAAAGTAGCGCATAAATTTTTGCTTTTTGCAGATCACGCTCAGCATCAAAAAGTTGGCTATCATAATTGATAAGATCTGCATGTGCTGCAGCATTAAGATTACGCACGAGTTCGCGTGATAAAGTACTCTTATCTTGATCAAGATAACCTACTGGTAAATCATATAATACGCCTCGATAAAAAATACTACTAATTAGCACAAAGATAATTAGTGGCATAATCCACATTAACCAGTGAAAGGTAAATCGCCTAAAAATTTGTGGTATTTCGGCGTTAAACGCCTCTTTAAAACGATGCCAGAAATCTAACATTATTTGTCTAGCTTCCATAATGTGCTCATACCTGCACGTAAACCTTCAACAGGTGCAATAGGATAGAGTCTGACTTCAAAGGTTTTTAAATCAAAATCTCCTGTTGCTCTTGTTGCACGTTTAGTTGCATAATCGCCCATCGGTGCTATATAACGAATTTCGGCTTCAATCTCTTTGTGATTGAGTGCAGGTACTTCAAGTATAATATGATCGCCTTTGCGAATATTAGACATAATATCTTCACGCAAGTTAAATACAAAATAAGCTTGAGGTAGTTGAATCACTGTTAACAATGGGCTGTTAGCATTAAACAATTCGCCGATTTCAGCAGGAATAGAACCAATTTCACCTGCTACTTGCGCTTTAACTTGTAAATCATCATATTGTATTTGTAGCTGTTTAAGTTGTTCTTCGGCTTCTTCCAATTTGGCTGCATAAATTTCACGTTGCTCAATACGATCTCCATTTTTAGCTTGGTCTAAATTAGCTTGTGCTGATTGAACTTGTTGAAAAGCTGAATCGCGTGTTTTTAGAGCATTATCTAAGATAGATTGAGAAACATAGCCTTTAGCCGAAATAGCTTTGTTACGCTCATATTCTTTGGAAGCATTATCATATGTTACCTTTGCTTGCTTAAGAATTGCTTCATAATAACGGATGCTTTCTTCACGAGTTCCATGCTCCGAAAGTGCTAATTGAGCTTTTGCTTGGTCTCGCGCAGCTTCAGCCGCTTTGACTTGAGCTAAAAGCTCAGGGCTATCGAGAGTAATAACAATATCACCAGGTTTAACGTCATCACCTCGATGAACATGAATAAATTGCACTCTACCTTTGGCTTTAGACGCAACGTTAACATTCGGTGCATCAACTTCACCTTGTAGGATAAACTGACTATTGTGTGAGCGAATTAAAATCGTCATTGATATTAAAATAACGATTAACGCAATAATAGTAAAAACTTTTTTGTTCATAAAATTTTGTATAGAGTGGTATTAAAGAGATAAGAAATAGAGAATTAAAATTATTATATACTTTGTAAAATAAGCATATGTAAAATTTACTCTCTCCCATTATACGAAAATTGCTTTATTTACGCAGAGCATATCAATTTAATTTAAAAATGAATTAATATCAATACTAAGTTATTATAGTGGTAACTGATTTTTTATATTTACTTAAAATAAATTTTATTAATTATAAAATAATACTTTAATAGGTTTTATTTATAAGTGATATTAGTCAAATGAAATAGATAAAAACCTACTTATTTAGTAAACTATTAAAAAATAAAAATTTAAGGTATTTAATATGGTTAAAATAATTATTATTGGTGGTGGCGCAGGAGGATTAGAATTAGCAACTGATCTTGGCGACAAATTAGGGAAGAATGATCAAGCTGAGGTTACACTAATAGATAAAAATACTTATCATATTTGGAAACCTTTATTACATGAAGTTGCTACCGGTATTCTAAATGAGCAAGCTGATAAAATTGATTATGCTGAACAAGGACAACAACACCATTTTCAATTTATTCAAGGCACGTTTACTAATCTTAATCGTGAAGAAAAGCATGTTATTATTGAGAATTCAAATAGTGAATCTATTTCTGTACCATATGATACATTAGTTGTGGCAATAGGAAGTACTTCAAACGATTTTGGCACACCAGGAGTTAAAGAACATTGTATCTTTTTAGATGACCAAAACGCTGCAATTCGTCTACGTGAAACACTGATTACAAAATTTGCTAGTTTTTGTTCAATTATTGATGAACATGAAACGACGACTGAAGATAAAATTCGTATTGCTATTGTTGGTGGTGGCGCAACAGGTGTTGAGTTAGCTTCTGAGTTACCTCATATGGTTGAAACATTTGGTAACTGTGGACGCAATAAAATGTGTTCTGATTTGCTTGATGTATCTATTATTGAAGCAACTGACCGTATTTTACCTGCTTTACCTGAAAAAACGGCATTAAATATTACCGATACCCTTCAAAAACGTGGTATTCATGTATTAACAAAAACCATGATAACCAAGGCGGAAAGTGACGGCTTTTATCCAAAGGAAGGCGATATTATTAGCGCAGATATTATGATTTGGACTGCAGGCGTAAAAGCACCTGACTATTTAAAAGATATTGCGGGTTTAGAATCAAGCCGTTCGAATCAACTGGTGGTTAAACCAACATTACAAACAACGCGCGATGATAATATTTTTGTTATTGGTGACTGTGCTTATGCTATGCAAAACAGCGGGCGAGCCTCGCCAGCTACTGCACAAGCCGCACATCAAATGGCAAAAATATGTTATGAAAATATCATTAACATGTTAAATAATAAACCAATGAAATCATTTAATTATGTTGATAATGGAACGATTATTTCTTTGCATGATACAGCTCAAGGTGTGGTTAAAATTGCTGGTAAAGGCGAAATGAAAGTTAAAGGGTTCTTTGCTTTAATGATCCATCGCTTGTTGTATCGCATGCATCAAGCAAGTCTGTTAGGTATTGTCAAAACAATTCGATTTGTTAAAGCTAGCAAAGAAGTGTATAAAAATAAATTTGCCTCTATTTTTACTCATCAAGACTAGTTTCCCATTTAGATAGCTACTTACAAATACTATTTTATAAGTAGCTATTTTATAATTTATAGGTAAGAGAAATTTAATAAGTTTTATTTGCAGGAAAACGTCGAATTGTTTACACCTCATAGCTAAAATAATTTTCTAAAAACTTATAAGCGTTTTCCCTGAAATTGCTTTATGCGGTTTAACCGTATTATAAAAATTAATAAAGCGTTTAAGTTTTTGTTTTCTCTCTTTTGAATCGCTAAATCTTTGCCGATTATGTCACATCGCAATTCAAAGTTCGTATCACTCTTTTGGTTTTTCTATTCGTTTGTGGGCAGACAGGTTTGGTCAATTTTTGATTAATATGATGGTTATTACACGTTTTAACAAATAAGTGTTCAGTTGTGTCTTGATATTCACATCCATTATCGGAATAAATACAGGTGGTGATATAAGGACATTGTGCTAATGCATTATTTTGTAAAAACTGTGCTGAGCTAAATTGGGATTTATCGGGGTAAATTCCCGCATAAAACTCACGTGAAAAATCATCAATACCAACAAATAAATATTCTCTAGTTTGCTGTTTCGTTTCACTTTTAAGTAAAAGCAAACGTTTGGTATCAACGTGTAGCATTTCACCTGGATAGATTTTGTTATAGCGTTTAGCTTGCCGTCTTAATTTATTCTCAATCAATTTTTTGACTTTAACCAAACATTTAATACCATAACAAATGGTTTTATAACGTTCATTCTTACTAGTTAATGGAACAGAATGCTTCAAACGAGCTTTCTTTATTTAGTACGTTATAAATGGTTGGACGACTAACCATAAAACGTTTGACCAAATCAGTGATCGTTATTTTCTCTTTATGATATAAACGCCATATCTCTTGTCTGTGATAAGGCGTTAGTTTTGTTTTCTTATGTATATTTATTACAGTAGTTTTTCAAATTACTGTAAACAATACTAGCAAATCCTATAAAAACTATTAGATCGATTGCGTTGTTACATCTATTAACTAAACAAACTTCGAATAAATATTGCCATTATCTTATTTGGATATACATAATGCATAGAACTGTTGGTCATTATTAGGGGGTAAATGTAAGGCCGCATCATTCATATTGGATAGGCTACACTAATTCATACAACTTTTTTAAGGGGTAAGGTAAACTTATCACAACTAAAAAAGGAACAAATATGAATAA
>NZ_JBIDFE010000014.1:0-82096 GCF_046635605.1 Gilliamella sp. BG3 | reverse complement strand
ATAAATTTAAAGAAACATAAAGATAGAAATGATTCAGTTATAAAAATAGGTGAATTTTTTAACTAAATTATGATGTCAGATTTCAAACATTTTGACCTTTGGTTGAATAATTAATATTGCTAATAACACCTAAAACACAAACACACCCAACAGCCCAGTTTAGCGTACTAGCTTTACTTCGTTATCGGCATATTTTGGCGCTCTGATAAGGCAAACTTATTAACATTGTGGAGCTATCGATGTGTTTTTTGCTCTAAAATCGCTCAGGTGGACTATTGATTTTATTGAAGTTTTGTTTCCAATCAAATCAAACGGTTATAGTTGACTGTGGTGTTGTTTGAGTTGTGATTTTAGCGGCTTTTGCATTGGTTTTATCTCTTTCGAGGTAGAAAATAGTGTATATTAGGTTTAAATTGATTATAACCATTTTGAACCAAGAAATAATGAATATAAAAAAAACGCTCGCTATTTGTGGTTACAGTGGTAGTGGTAAAACTACCTTGTTGGCAAAGGTTATTCCGCTACTTGTTGAGCAGGGCTTTAAGGTGGCGACTTTAAAACATACGCATCACGATGTTGAATTTGATATTCCAGGAAAAGATAGCTATAAATTGCGTAAAGCTGGATCGTTACAAACAATTGTGGCTTGTGATAACCGTTACGCTTTAATTTGTGAAACACCCAATAAACCTGCCAATTTGCAGACTTTAATTAATCAATTTTCTGATGTTGATATTATTTTAGTTGAGGGCTTTAAAGATGAGCAAATTCCTAAAATTATTTGTCACCGAAGCTCCGTTAAAAAACCGTTTTTTATTGATGATTTTACTTTGGCTATTACTAGTGATGAGCCGTTAGATGCTTTTTTACCCATTTTGGATATAAACAACCCACTTCAACTTGTTGAATTTATAAAAAGTTATTTATTTAATCAATAATATATCGTATCTTATTTGCTAATTTTTTACGTTATTTTATCTAAATCAGCATGAAGCCCTTATTCAGAAAATTTTTAAACATAACTAAAAAAGCGATAATTGGATTTATGCTATTATCTATCTTTTCGACCTTAGTAATGCGTTGGGTGAATCCACCTTTCGGTTCTATGCTAATGATAGAACGTAAGATAATGCATTGGAATACACCACAGCAACGAATCTGGAAAGATTTGGACGAAATTTCAGATAATATAAAAATTGCGGTAATCGCTTCAGAAGATCAAAATTTTCCTGTGCACTGGGGATTTGATTTTAACGCTATCCGCCTAGCGCTAAATCATAATCAAAATAGCAAAAATATTAAAGGTGCTAGCACAATTACTCAGCAAGTCGCTAAAAATATCTTTTTATGGCCAACTCGTAGTTGGATTCGCAAAGGAATGGAGTCTTGGTTTACATTATGGATAGAACTTTTTTGGTCAAAAGAGCGTATTCTTGAGGTCTATTTAAACTGTGCAGAATGGGGAGAAGGTATTTTTGGCATTGAAGCGGCTTCTCAGTATTATTTTAATGTAAGTGCCAATCAATTAACTTCACAGCAAGCAAGTTTACTTGCGGCAGTATTACCTAATCCTAGACGCTGGAGCCCAATTAAACCAAGTGAACGAGTAAAAAAGAGAACCAAATGGATTCATGCCCAAATGAGTAATTTAGGCAACAAAAATTATCTTAAACAACTAAAGTAGCAATTTGCTTTAGATGAATTTTTTGATAAATTCAGGAACAATTTTACTTGCTGGTCCGTAAATTTTGGTTTGAAACAGACTTTCACCTAAGCTGGGCTCTAAATTAAGTTCAACCGTTTTAGCACTTGTTTGGTTAGCGATTTGTACAAAACCAGCAGCAGGATAGACATTACCTGATGTGCCAATGGATATAAAACAATCAGCTTGCGAAAGTGCATCATAAATTTGTTCCATTTGTAGCGGAATTTCACCAAACCAGACTATATGTGGGCGAATGAATTTGTTTTGTTGATAATCCACATCGTTAAAGCAATCAATTATCTGTCCTGTTTTTTCATTACGCACTTTTAATAATTCACCATGCATGTGAATAATATTTTTAGATCCAGCTTGTTCATGTAAGTTATCCACATTTTGTGTCACAATTAAGAGGTTATCACTACCTAATTTCTGTTCTAATTCAGCTAGCGCAAAGTGGGCTGCATTAGGCTTAACATCTGGATTTTGTAATTTACGGCGTAACATATTATAAAAATCATGTACCGCTGTTGGGTTGCGTATATAGCCTTCGTAAGTTGCTACATCATTAACATCATAACCTTCCCATAATCCATTTTGAGCACGAAAGGTTGATAAACCCGATTCAGCCGAAATACCGGCACCGGTTAGAATAACTATTTTTGGTATCTTCATAATTGGTATATGCTCTTTTTTCAGATTTTCGCCAAAACAAATATTAAGCAGTATTCACCTTATATAACTTAATTTCATTTTTGTGTGACAATATTCAACCATTGGCGGAATGTCGATGAACTTGATTATAATAGATTTCAATATATTCAAATAGCGCTTTATTTGCTTATTCTCGTTTGTGTCAATGTTGATTTCTATTCCGGCTTTGTGTTTATGACATGATTAGCTTATCAAAAGATGATTATACGACATTATTTGTAATGTCTTGTATTATTGGGTGGTGTGCTCATTGGATTGAAGAACTCAATTTTGATGATTGTCAGTTATTCGCCATGCCTATAAAGATATAGTTGAATTCGTGCTGTTTACACCTTAAGAAGATCGTTAAACCAAACATTCGCCAGTATTTGCTGTCGGTATCAATAAAATTAAGTTTATTAAAAAAGCATGGTTATTTAAAGTAATAGTTTGTAGACTATGCTTCATTATCAGTTTTAGGCTGTATACTTTGTATATAATTTGAATATGAATCTTTTAAAATCTTTAGCTACTGTCAGCTCAATGACGATGGTGTCTCGTGTATTAGGTTTTGTGCGTGATGCCATTATTGCACGTTTTTTTGGCGCAGGTATGGCCACCGACGCATTTTTTGTTGCTTTTAAACTTCCTAATTTACTCCGCCGTATTTTTGCAGAAGGCGCTTTTTCACAAGCGTTTGTACCAATTTTGGCTGAATATAAAAATCAACAAGGAACTGAGGCAACTCGCACATTTATTGCTTATATTGCTGGATTATTAACTTTAGTCTTGGCGTTGGTCACGCTAATTGGAGTTATCACTGCGCCTTTTATCATTATGCTAACTGCGCCTGGATTTATGCAAGAATCAACTGAAAAATTTGAACTTGCAACTACCATGCTACGCATAACCTTTCCTTATATCTTTTTTATATCGTTGGCATCACTTGTTGGAGCCATCCTTAATACATGGAATCGGTTTTCTGTCCCTGCTTTTGTTCCAACACTACTCAATGTGAGTATGATTGTATTTACCCTATTTTTAACGCCTTACTTTAATCCACCAGTATTGGCTCTTGCTGTATCTGTTGGTGTTGGTGGGATTTTACAATTGCTTTACCAGCTACCTTATTTAAAGAAAATTGGCATGCTAGTATTACCGCGTATTAGCTTAAAAGATAGCGGTGTTTGGCGGGTTTTAAAACAAATGGGACCAGCAATTTTAGGGGTGTCTGTAGGGCAAATATCTTTAATTATTAATACTATTTTTGCTTCATTTCTAGTTTCAGGCTCGGTTTCGTGGATGTATTATGCTGATCGCTTAATGGAGTTTCCTGCTGGGGTGCTTGGTGTAGCATTAGGCACCATTTTACTGCCATCATTAGCAAAAAGCTTTTCTAAAGGTGATCATAAACAATATTGTGAATTGTTAGATTGGGGATTACGCCTTTGTTTTTTATTGGCTCTACCGAGTACAATTGCATTAGGGGTTATTTCTCGCCCACTTATATCAACGCTATTTGAATATGGACAATTTACCTTAAATGATACTTTAATGACCCAGCGAGCTTTAGTTGCTTATTCTATAGGTCTACTTGGGTTGATTTTGATTAAAGTGCTAGCTCCAGCCTTTTATTCACGTCAGGATATTAAAACACCAGTTAAAATTGCAATTATTACATTAATTTTAACACAGCTAATGAATCTTGCTTTTATTGGTCCATTACAACATGCTGGTCTTTCGCTATCAATTGGCTTAGCCGCTTGCTTTAATGCTGGATTATTATATTGGCAGTTGCGTAAAAAACAGCTTTATCAACCCCAACCTGGTTGGCGTTGCTTTTTGAGTAAAATCGTCATTGCGGTAATTCTAATGTCTGCAATATTGTGGTTCGGCTCACAGTTATTACCTGATTGGTCAACTGGTTCAATGTTGATTCGTATCGGGCGATTATTTTTATTGGTTATTGTGGGTATTTTAGTCTATTTTGCATCATTGATTGCCATGGGATTTAAGATAAAACACTTTATTAAACGAATTGATTAATAATAAGCATTGGATAAAGATAAATTGACTTTTTGTCAAAAAGTTTCAGGTTACTATGTGTTTTAGTAAAAAATTAATAAAGATATAAGATAAAAGTCTCTTTCTTTACTCTATTCATTATAGGTAGTCTAATTTAATCTACTCATAGTTTAGTGGTAAAGACTTTAGTGAGTTTAATTCTGTTTGGATTTTGTTGTATCACTTTAAACTGTTAATCTGTTATCAAGAAGATTTATCAACTTTACCTATTCAGTCAGTTTAAGTATATAATAGTCGCCTTGCTGATAAAATAGTCAAATGGAGGTTGTAATGATCACCCATATTAGCCCATTAGGATCAATGGATCTACTTGCTCAGGCAGAAGTCGATATTCTGAAAAAATCTGCCAATAGCGAACTTTATAAATTATATAGAAATTGTTCGTTAGCAACACTAAATGCAGGTAGTAAAACCGATAATACGAAAGATCTGTTAGATAGATTCCAGTCTTTCGAAATTAATGTGATTAGTAAAGAGCGAGGCGTCAAGTTAGAGTTGGTTAATGCTCCAGAAAGCGCTTTTGTTGATGGTCGGATTATTCGTTCAATTCAAGCTAATTTGTTTGCAGTATTACGCGATATCCTTTTTTTGAATAGTCAAATCAGTGCAGTTAAAGAGCTTATTTCCGATTTCAAATTTGAAAGGGATCATTCGTTTTATATTACAAACCTTGTTTTTTCTATTTTACGCAATGCCAATGCGCTCCATGTGGGTGAAGAGCCAAATTTGGTTGTCTGCTGGGGTGGACATTCGATTAACGAAAATGAATACTATTATGCTCGTCAAGTCGGTATGCAACTTGGTTTGCGTGAACTTAACATTTGTACTGGTTGTGGTCCAGGTGTTATGGAAGCACCAATGAAAGGTGCTGCTGTTGGTCATGCGCAACAACGTTATAAAGAAAGCCGTTTTATTGGTATGACCGAACCGTCAATTATTGCAGCAGAACCGCCTAATGCATTAGTCAATGAATTGATTATTATGCCCGATATCGAAAAACGCCTTGAAGCGTTTGTACGAATGGCTCATGGTATTATTATCTTCCCTGGTGGACCAGGCACCGCTGAGGAGTTGCTTTATATTCTGGGGATTTTATTAAACCCTGCAAATAAACACCAAACCCTACCTCTTATTTTAACTGGACCTAAAGAATGCGAAGATTATTTTGCTTCAATAGATAATTTTATTCGTAGCACATTAGGCGATGAGGCAACTAAACTTTATCAAATTATTATCGATTCACCTGAACAAGTAGCTCGTATTATGAAAGAGGGTGTTAAGCATGTTAAAGCTTCACGCTTAAAAACAGGCGATGCTTATGGGTTTAATTGGCTATTAAAAATCGATGAATCGTTACAACATACTTTCGAACCTACTCACGCTAATATGGCTTCATTAAATCTTCATCGTGAGCAACCTGTCGAGCTGTTAGCCGCTGATTTGCGTCGTGCGTTTTCTGGTATTGTTGCAGGAAATGTTAAAGAATTTGGTATGAAGCAAATTGCCGAAAATGGTCGATACAAATTACAAGGTGATATTGAAATTATGCAGCAACTTGATAATTTATTGCGTAGTTTTGTTAAACAAAACCGAATGAAATTGCCAGGAGGAAGCGCTTATCAACCTTGTTATGAAATTTGTTATTAAACAATAATATTAACCCATTTAATAGAAATTGAATCCAACTTTAATCCGCCGATAATCTTATTGGCGGATTAATTTTAACTATTACTATTTTATCTGGTTTTTAAAAATCACCTAAAATATCTAGTGCTTCTGATACTTTTTTAACTGCAAAAATCTGCATATTTTCGGGCTTCTTCTTCGGCATATTGGCAATAGGTACAATTGCTTTTTTAAAACCATGTTTAGCCGCTTCAGAGATTCGTTCTTGTCCGCTTGGTACTGGTCGAATTTCGCCACCAAGACCAATTTCACCAAAAATAACGATATCTTGTGGCAACGGGCGATTGCGAAAACTTGATACAAGTGCTGCAATCAATGCCAAATCCGCACTTGTTTCGGTAACTTTTACACCACCAACAACGTTAACAAAAATATCTTGATCGGCCATTTGCAATCCCCCGTGCCTATGCAATACTGCAAGCAATAATGCAAGCCGATTTTGATCTAATCCTACAGTCACACGTCTTGGATTACCATACATCGAGTGATCGACTAATGCTTGGATTTCAACCAGTAATGGGCGAGTACCTTCCCACAATACCATTACCGAACTACCCGGTAGCATTTCATCTCCACGGCTTAAAAAGATTGCTGATGGGTTGCTAACCTCTTTTAAACCTTGTTCTGTCATAGCAAATACACCCAGCTCATTTACTGCTCCAAAACGGTTTTTATGGCTGCGTAGAGTTCTAAAACGAGAATCAGCATCACCATCTAATAAAATTGAACAGTCAATACAGTGCTCAAGTACTTTTGGACCAGCAAGAGAGCCATCTTTAGTAACATGCCCCACCATAATAATGGCAATACCTTTTGTTTTGGCAAAACGAGTTAAATAGGCAGCTGTTTCGCGTACTTGTGCAACACTACCAGGCGAAGATTGGATATCAGTAAGGTGCATCACTTGGATAGAGTCAATCACCATTAATTTAGGCTGGGACTGCTCAGCCAATAAACAGATTTGCTCAATACTGGTTTCGGACAACATATTGATATTATCCGCAGGTAAGCCTAATCGATGGGCACGCATTGCAACTTGTTGGAGGGATTCCTCACCTGTAACATAAAGTGTATTCATTTGTGATGAGAGTTTACTCATGGTTTGCAGTAACAACGTACTTTTACCTGCTCCGGGATTCCCTCCTATGAGAATGGCACTCCCCGGTACGACACCACCACCAAGCACACGATCAAATTCTGAAAAACCAGTTGAAAATCTTGGCAGTGCCTCTAAACTGATCTCGGACAATTTTTGAATTTTAGCTTGCCCAATCCCGCTACCTGCATAACCCGTTAATCTGTCGTTACGTGAAGAGGTACTTGCAAGCCTAACTTCGGTAATGGTGTTCCAAGCATGGCATGAACTACATTGCCCTTGCCAACGTGGGTAATCTGCTCCACAATCATTACAAACATAAGCACGTTTTACTGCTTTTGCCAATTTAATCTCCTAACCTTCACTTAATAAACTAGTGGATAAAATACACCATAAACCTGTTAAATCTGCATAATTAATACTAATTCGTGCTTTTTCGACAACTTTAGGTTTACCATGATAAGCAACACCTAGACCAGCAATACGAATCATCATCAAATCATTGGCTCCATCACCAATTGCGACAGTTTGTTCAATGGGAATTTCCAACGATGCTGCTAGTTGTTGTAATGTCCTTGCTTTATATTTTGCATCAACAATTTGACCAGAAACTTTACCAGTTAATTTTCCATGTTTGATTTCTAATTCATTAGCATAAACGTCAACTAATTTTAACTTTTGCTTTAAATGATCCGCAAAATAGGTAAAACCGCCTGAGGCAATAGCTACATGCCAATTTTTTTTATGCAGTTCTTTTACTAAATAAGTAAGCCCAGGAGTAAGTGGTAAATTATCTTTAACTTGATCTAAAATAGCTTGATGTGCGCCTTTTAAGGTTGCCACACGTTTTCGCAAACTTGTGGCAAAATCAAGTTCACCACGCATAGCTTGTTCAGTTACCGCTGCAACTTGCTGCCCTACACCATGCAATTTGGCCAGTTCATCAATACATTCAATGCCAATCGCTGTCGAATCCATGTCCATAACAAGTAACCCCGGGGAGCGTAGCGTGGGTAAATTATCGATTGGGGCAACATCAATACCTAATGCTAATGATATCGATTTAGCTTTTTTAGGTATCACCCCTGCAATACGAACAATCTGATAAGTTTTGATTTTCCATGATGAAACAATCACCATTGGCATAGCAAGTTGATCTTGGAATTTTGATAAGACTGTTTTATTTAACTTTTTACCATAAATAATCCAGCCTGTTTTACCTGCATTATAATCTAAAGGAACCACTTCACAGCCATTTAATGACAGCGGTAAACCTTGCCAATGTTGGATATTTTCAGGTAAATCATTGTAGGTGAGAGTATAAGCCATATCTGAACATCTTTATAAGATAAAACAAGCCCAAAATTTATCACAACTACTAAAGATTGTCCAAATTAGGATTGTGTGATTTTTTTAGTTTTTTATACTTAAACACATAGTTACCTGAAACTTTTTAACAAAAATAAAAGGGCAAATTATACTTTCTTTAATACTGCATAAAAGAAACCATCACCACCATTTTCAGTAGGTAAAAATTGTTTAAGTTCACCTTGTAATTTGGCACTGGTGTTTTCATGCAAAAAACGTTCAATTTGTAATTTATTTTCGTCTGGTAGGATTGAACAAGTGGCATAAACCAAAGTACCACCAGTTTTTAAATAAACCCAGATTTTAGTTAAAATAGCGTATTGTAATTCAGTCAACTGCATGATATCACTATCTCGGCGTAACCATTTTATATCGGGATGACGGCGAATAACGCCTGTTGCTGAACAAGGCGCATCAAGTAAAATGCGATCAAATTGTTGCCCTTCACACCATAGTTCTGGGGTTAATCCATCACCAACTTTAACTTCGGCATGTAAGTTTAATCGAGTTAAATTTTCGTGAATGCGCTTCACTCGGCTAGGCTCAATATCCACCGCTAAAACTTGTGCTTTTGGAGCAACTTCTAAAATATGTGTGGTTTTACCACCAGGTGCTGCGCACATATCCAAAATGAGCTCGCCATTTTGCGGTGCTAACAAATAAGCGGCATATTGAGCAGACAGATCTTGTACCGTGACAGCACCCCCATCAAAACAGGGTAATTTATTTACATTGACAGGTGACAATAATCGCAGAGCACTAGGTAACTCTGGAAAGCTATCAGACTCAATTTGTTGTTCAGCAAGTAATTGTTGGTAATCACTTACTGAATATTGGTTAAGATTAACTCGCAACCACATTGGTGGTTTTTGATTATTAGCATGAACAATAGCTTGCCACTGCTCTGGATAGGCTTGCTTAAGGCGTGTTAACAACCAACTTGGGTGTAATGTTTGCTGGTTTTGTTGCTTGCTGTCTTGCGTAAATTTTTGTTGTAATGATGTATGTTGGCGCAAAAACTCACGCAACACACCATTTACAACCCCTTTAAGCTGTGTTTTTTTGAGAGTATTGACCGCATTAACTGTCTCACCGACTGCCGCATGTGCTGGGATACGGGTATAAAGAATCTGGTAAATACCCACTAACAATAGGTCATGTAAAATTCTATTTTTACCCGTTAACACTTTACTCATCAAAGTATGAATATAAAAATTGAGTTCAGGTAATACTCGCATCACACCAAAACAGATTTCTTGTACTAACGCCTTATCTTTATCGGCTATTTTGTGGTTTAAAGTTGTCAATGTAGCGCTTAATGACTGTCCTTCTTCTAGCACATTAAAAATAGCTTGCGCACAAATAGCTCTAATATTTTGGGATGATTTTTTATTCATAATGAATAACGACCTTAATTCATTTAATTGGATTAACTTATAAAATTAACGAGCCAATCCAACCAGCAATAAATAATGGAATATTAAAATGGGTAAATGTTGGAATAACACTATCACGAATATGATCATGTTGCCCATCACTATTTAGCCCAGAAGAGGTCGCTAAAATAGTATCTGATGGCGGCGATCCCGCATCACCAATTGCACCTGATGCACCAATTAAGCATACGGTGGCAATTGGTGAAAAACCGAGTTGTACACAAAGTGGGACATATACTGCAGCAATGATAGGGACTGTCGAAAATGAAGATCCAATACCTAATGTAATAACCAGCCCAATTAGCATCATCACAAAAGCTGCAATCACTTTATTACCAGCAAATAATGCTGCACTGTTGATAACCAAAGGTTCTATTTCATGAGTCTGTTTTAACACTTCGGCAAAACCTTGTGCTGAAATCATTACAAACCCGATCATAGCCATCATTTTGATGCCGTCCGTAAAAACGCCATCAGCTTCGCCCCATTTAATCGAACCCGATACAATAAAGCAAATAAAACCAATTAAGGCACCTAAAATCATTGAACCAGTATAAAGTTGAACAGTAAAAGATAGAATAATCGCCAATAATGAAACAATAAGAGAGCGCTTACTCACATCTTTTAAAGCATCTTGATTTGCCTCTCCACGAATAATTTTATATTCTCTAGGCTTACGATAACTAACAAAAATAGCCCATAATAGACCAGCAAACATGCCTAATGCAGGAATTGCCATTGCATGCATTACATTTACATGGCTAACATCCATTCCTGATGCGGTAATATTTTTTAATAAAATTTGATTTAAAAAGATATTCCCAAATCCTACTGGTAAAAACATATAAGGCGTAATTAATCCAAATGTCATAATACAAGCAATCATTCTTCTATCAAGCTGTAAGCGGGACATTACGTATAAAAGCGGTGGAATTAAAAGCGGAATAAAAGCAATATGAATAGGAATAACATTTTGCGATGAAATACTTACTAACCCAATAATAACAATCAAAATCCACTTGATACGTTTTTTGGCATCGCTTGATGTAAGTTGCTTAATAGCTTTATCAGCCAATAATTCGGGTAAGCCAGATTTTGATATTGCCACTGCAAACGCACCTAACATAGCATAAGAAAGTGCAATATTAGCTCCATTGCTGATCCCAGTATTAAATGCATCAATGGTTTCTTTTAACGATAAATGGCTAAATAGTCCACCAACAAATGCGCCAATTATTAAGCTAATAACGACATGAACACGGCAAAGAGATAAAATTAACATGCAAATTACCGCAACTACAACCGCATTTATTGAAGAAAACAAATCAAGCACTGTATTCATAAAATAAATTCTTATTTAAGAAGAAAACTTATTATTTTAGGCGATAGATGTTGAAAGTGCAATCGATAGTGTATACTCACTCTTTCATCTATATATAAATATATATAAAATTAAAAATGTGTTAATAAAAAATTCTAAAAATAGAACCCTTAACTAAACTGTAGGGCTATTGTGGAGAGTTGTTAATGAGAAATAATATCGACGGACATTTTTTATTGATTGGTTTAATGGCTTACCCTATTCGCCATAGCTTATCCCCTCAAATGCAAAATACCATTTATTCTAAATTAAAGATACCTTATGTTTATTTAGCATTTGAAGTTGACCAAAAAAAACTCCCTGACGCAATTAAAGGAGTTCGAGCATTAGGATTACGCGGCAGTGCCGTGTCCATGCCCAACAAGCAACTAGTCTGCCAATACCTTGATAAGTTAACACCTGCTGTGGAAATGAGTGGTGCGTGTAATACTATTTCAAACGATAATGGTGTTTTAACAGGCTATAACACAGATGGAATGGGTTACATGCGCATGCTCAAAGAAGCCAACATTGATGTGATAGGCAAAAAAATAACCATCCTAGGCGCTGGAGGGGCTGCAACAGCCATTGTTGTGCAAGCTGCTCTTGATGGCGTAAAAGAGATCACTGTCTTTAATCAAAAGGATGAGTGCTATACAAAAATAGAGGCCATTGCAAAAAAATTAAATCAAAATACTCAAGGTCATGTACGCGTTATCGATCTGGCCGATAAAGATAAGCTACGCAAAGAAATTTCAGATAGTGTTGTACTTTGCAATGCTACAGGTGTAGGAATGAAACCATTAGAAGGAAAAAGCTTAATTACAGATCCAACAATGTTCCCCCCCGATCTTGTTGTTACAGATTGTATTTATAGTCCGCGTAAAACAAAACTACTTGAAATAGCTGAGCAACAAGGTTGTAAAATATTAAATGGTATTGGCATGATGTTATGGCAAGGTGCAGCTCAAATAAAAATTTGGACAGGTGAAGATGCCCCTATTGAATATGTGAAAGAGCAAATGGGTTTTAATGATTAATAAATAATTTCTTATGCTAATGACTTCATTCTACTGTCTTATTTAATACAAAATTAAAACCAGATAAAATTATGGTCTATTAACGGAATTTTTAGCTAACAGGATACAAAATGAAAACACTAACCATCAAAAAACTTGAAATCGGTTCAGGCGCACCCAAAATTATTGTGCCAATTATCGGTAAAACTGAGGCAGAATTAATTGATGAAGTACAGTTTTTACAATCAATTGATTTTGACGTTTTAGAGTGGCGTGTTGATCACTTTATCCACGTTGATAATCTTAATACTGTAAAGTTAGTCGCTAAAAAAATAGCAGATTTACTACCAAATAAACCTATTTTATTCACTTTTAGAACCGCAAACGAAGGTGGAGCTAAGCCATGGCCATTAACATCTTATGTCCAATTGAATAAAGAAATGGCTTGTAGTGGGCTTATCGATCTGATTGATGTTGAGATGTTTATTGGTGATGACTATGTAAAAGATATTATCGATGTCGCACACAAACATCAGGTATTTGTTGTGGTATCAAATCATGATTTTGAAAAAACGCCATCTAAGAGCGATATTGTCTATCGACTAAAAAAAATGCAAGAACTTGGCGCAGACATTCCCAAAATTGCAGTTATGCCCAACACCGAAGATGATGTATTAACCTTACTAGCTGCCACCACAGAAATGAACAAAAAAAACTCAACCACGCCGATTATTACCATGTCAATGGCTGGGCTTGGAACTGTTAGTCGTATTTCTGGTTCGACATTTGGTTCAGCAATGACTTTTGGAGCGGCTAAGAATGCATCGGCACCAGGTCAATTAGATGTTAAACAATTACGATATATTTTAGATGCATTATACCAAAGTCGTAGTTAATTCAACTGAAACTATTTTATTAATCAATTAGCTAAAGAAGGCAAAAAACAGAGAGAGCCATGTAGTTGATATCAATAAACCTTTATATTAGACTTGGATATTGTTATATAAGTTGTTTTTATCAGCTAATTACATGGACTAAAGATTGTGCAAATTTACTAACAGATAAGCAGTAAGAAGTATATACTGCATTAACTATTAAATGCTTTTGCAGACTAAAAACAAAACTGCTTTAAATTTTTAATTTAAACATTCATTTCTCAGTTTAGTTAGAAAGTGCAGAATCTAAGTTAGTTAAATGGATAATTAATAAAAACGTATGAGGTTTATTTTTTTATGTTTTCTTGGTGGACTAAAGTTTATTTTTTTCTAATCCAAATTTTGGTGAAGCTTTTTGTTAAAAGCAAACCAATTCCTACCGATCCAATAACAGAATTAGACCTCGATACCAACAAGCCAATTTTATACGTACTTCCTTATAACTCTCAAATCGATTTGATGGTGGTTCGATCTCTTTGTTTGCAATATAGTTTACCTGATCCATTAGTTGGCATAGATATTAATGGTAAAGTTATTCCAGCTTATATCTATATTGATAAAGGACCTGGTATTTTTGCATCCAATCAACAAAAAAGTAAAGCGATTGAAATTTTAAGGGATTATATTTCTGCACATCAACAAAATCATGATCTTGATATTCAGATGCTACCTATTTCGGTCATGTTTGGTCGCCGCCCTGATAAAGAAGGAGAAAAAAAACTTTCACTGCAAGTACTTGGTGCACCTAGTAAATTATTAAAAATAATGACATCAGGCAGAGACTGTTATACACGCTTTTCTCGTACTGTTTCCTTTAAAGATATTCATGTCGATAAACAAGATCTTTCAGTGTTAGCACATAAATTGGCTCGCGTTGCGCGTATTCATTTTGCAAAGCAAAGGATAGCTTCTGTCGGCCCCAAACTGCCCATTCGCCAAGAAATGCTTAATAAATTATTAAATAATCCTGGACTGTCAGAAGCAATACAAGAAGAGGCTAAAAGCAAAAATATTGATATTGATAAAGCGAAAAAAAATGCTTTAGCAATGCTAAACGAAATTGCCGCAAATTTTTCTTATCGTATGTTAAGAATAACTGATTTTGTTCTCACTTGGGCATGGAATAGGCTCTATCAAGGTCTTAAAGTGACAAACGCAGATCCAGTTCGTGAGCTTGCGCAAAACGGACACGAAATTGTGTATGCTCCTTGTCATCGTAGTCATATGGATTACCTTTTATTATCCTATGTGCTTTATCGACAAGGTTTAGTTCCTCCTCATATTGCTGCTGGCATTAATTTAAACTTTTGGCCAGCAGGTCCTATTTTTAGGCGATTAGGTGCATTTTTTATTCGCCGCTCATTTAGAGGAAATAAGCTCTATACTGCCGTTTTTCGTGAATATTTGGCTGAACTATTTATCCGTGGTTATTCTGTTGAGTATTTTATTGAAGGTGGACGCTCACGCACAGGCCGGTTACTCGATCCTAAAACAGGCATGTTGATGATGACAATCCAAACATTATTGCGTGGTGATGCACGCCCAATTACTGTTGTTCCTGTTTATATTGGTTATGAACATGTTTTAGAAGTTGCAACTTATGCCAATGAACTCCGTGGTGCAAAAAAAGAAAAAGAGAGTTTAGGACGCACAATTAAAGCATTTTTCAAATTAAAAAAATTAGGGTTTGGCTATGTTAATTTTGGCCAACCTATACCTTTAAATCAATTTTTAAACCAACAAGTTCCTGATTGGCGAAATGAAATAGAACCAACTGGTACACAGCGCCCTAGTTGGTTAACACCAACAACCAATTTACTTGCTAAACAAATTATGGAGCATATTAACTCTTCAGCTGCAATTAATGCGATGAACTTATGCTGTTCAATATTATTGGCCGCAGACCAACGCGCACTAACCAAAGTAAGGTTACTGGAACATATCGATTATTTTTTAAAATTATTAAAAAATATTCCTTATTCAGATTTGATAACTATTCCAGATCAAACACCTGAAGAGTTATTTGAACACGCCAAACAAATGGGTAAATTCATTATTACTACCGATGAAGTTGGTGAAATGGTTGGACTTACAACTGAACAAGCAGTATTAATGACCTATTACCGAAATAATATTCAGCATTTACTGATTATTCCTGCAATCGTAGCTAGAATTGTGCTCAAATATAACCAAATATCATCTGGCGAAATATTAGAACAAGTAAGACGGTTTTTCCCTTTAATAAAATCAGAACTATTCCTTTATCATAATGATGAACAGCTAACTGTATATGTACAACAAATCATAGCAACTTATGCCAAATTGAATTTAATTAGCGACTCGACAGATAAATTGACAGTAAATTCTTTAAAAATTTCGGGATTACAATTAATTGCTTCATCTTCTAAAGATACTTTACAACGTTATGCTATTGCGTTTTCTTTATTGCAAAAAGATCCAACTATTAGCCGTGCAAAACTAGAAAAAGAGGCGCGTCTCATTGCTGAACGGTTATCTGTTTTGCATGGTATTAATGCTCCAGAATTCTTCGACAAAGGTGTATTTTCAACATTAGTCGCATCACTACGAGAGCAAGGTTATTTAGATGATCGGAATGATACCAACTTAGGAAAAATTGAAACCATGAATACAATACTTAAGCCTCTAATTACAGCACGAGTAATGCAAACTATCGACGAAATCAATTTATAACTCAAATAATAAAAAGTCCATAATGAAGCTATTAAACAAAAAAATAATAAATCATGCTTTTTAGTTAATATGGTTTGGGTGAAAAGAAAAAACAGATGGTATTGAAACTCGAAGAAACACAACAACAATTAACTGATGAAGAACTCAACGAATTTAGTCAATTCGTTGGGAATAAAATTCACGATGATTTTATCAACTTTTACCGCCAATTTAACGGAGGAACTTTTATACAACTTGATAGTAAAATGAGTAATTATGTTGATGACAAGTTTTTGATTAATTTTTTTAGCATAAAATATGGCCTTACAATAGAAAATATTTATGCGCAGTTTAAACGAGATTTCCCGCAGCTACAAGATATGCTCCCTTTTGCTTCTGATCTATACTTGAATTGTTACCTGCTTTCATTAAGGCCTCAAGATAATGGTTGTGTTTACTACTGGTCAGTCGTAGAGCAAAAATTAACACTCCAATTTGAATCATTTAACTGTTTTATTTTATTTTTGGATGAGGTATTACAATCTCTTGACAAAAAATATAAGAAAGATCGCCAGCTAGATATTCTTATATGGGTTTGGGTTATTGCTTCAATTGCGCTTTACATTTATTTCAAAAAATAACCGTTTGTGATAATTATATTTTTGCTAAATAGATAATTAGCATTATAGCGTTCATTTAACTATGAGCTTAATAGAGGCATAGCAACATTATGTGTATATCTTTTTTGCGTAATGAGGTCATCAATTTTTTAAGTTATCATGCGTTATTTAGTTTAAGCTTACAAGCTAGAACAACATATTTGTTTGAAAATGGCATAATAAACCAGCAATCTTGCGAGCATGCTAAACAAGCAATATTTAATAATGATATTTTTGATAATTATAAACCCTCACCGTTATTAAAAAATCGTTATCTCGAAACAAAAATAGAGCAAATTACCGGTAATAAAATAAAGATTATAGATCACCCAGATAGTGGAATATCAGGGGTAGCTTGTGCTTGTTGCCAATTTGTGGTGTTCGAAAATGCTGAAGATGCTATTTTTGAAATATGCCCTGTTTGCAATTGGCAGACGGATACATTGGATAAAAATGGTTATAGCAAATTAAACAAAAGTTACTTAACAGATTATAAAAATAATATCGTCACAAAAGAATTGATTGAGCAATACAGTGATGTATTTATAAGAAGGTATTCACCTACCAGCTTAAAATTGAAGCAAGTGTAATTTTCTATATAAATTTTCCTATCACAATGAAAGTATGTAAAATCTGATTTTTTAAACAAAAAACAATCTTTATGGCTAAATAAAATTTGATAATTTATTATTAAGAAGGCCATTAAATAAATTGGTAAACACATTAAAAAATAACAGAATAACAAATGACTAAATAGGAATCTAAAAATGCTACATTCGACAGTTAATGTCAAAATTTATTGGCGATCCATACAACAAGGTGGAAAAAAAACGCTTCCTATAAATACAAAATACTATCCGATCACTGAACCGCTTAAAGATAAGCAGGGTGATATGACAAGTTGGTCATTGGTAATAAATGTTAAAAATAATGAGAACATTAATACTCATGAAAGAATAGGTTTTGGTGAAGCCCATTTTTTAATGAAAAATGCGCCCAGTTACTTACTCAATAAAGGGTTTAAAATAATTATTTATGAGGGACCTAAACAAGTGGCAACTGTTGAAGTACTTTAATTACTGTCTTAAAATACAATTACAAGCTAAAAACATCTACCAACTAGAAAAATAAAGGTAAAATCACATTGAATAAATGGGAGTTTAATCATCAACTCAATCAATTAATTGCTATATTGACTTCCAAAGGTTTTGTTACCAAAGGCTGTAATGACCAACAATTGGCTCAACTTGAACACCAATATGGTCGGCTTCCTGTATATTATAAAATTTTTTTGTCAAAACTAGGCATTAATGCAGGTGATTTTAAACTTGGTACAGCTATATTATTTCATGAAATTGATGATATAAACCAAGGCTCTTTAGTTTTACTGGTCGAGAACAATATTTCTATTCCCACTAATTTCTTTGCTTTTTTATTACATCAAGGTTATTCAAGTCTATTCTTTATGGATAGACATGATGATCCTATGGTCTATTGTTATACAGAAGGTGACATAATAAAAAATTTAAATTGCAAATTTAGCCAATGCATATCGGCTGAAATAGCATTGTATAAAACGTATCAGACTGAGTAAATGATTTGTTTTTATGCTTTAGTGCATGACAAACCTATTAGGCTCTAAAATCATATTGAATAAAAAGGTTATGGTTATATGAAATATACTAAAAATGAATATATTCGATTAGGGCGAACATTACAAACAACAATTATTGATGATCTTCCCAATAATGCTTCACAATTTACTACTATTGCTATAAATTTTAAAAATAAAAAGTATAGGGTTCTTTACGAAGTTATAAAACTAGTCGATGGTGTGGATTTTTTCGACGAACATGAAACGATTATTGATGAAATTCATGAATTCAATTTGTATCAACAAATGATAGATTATTTAGGCTCTATTGGTATTGATATAGATCAATTGGGGCCAGCAAAAGGATCAAAGATAATATTTTGATTTGGGAAAAGTGTTAAGGTTATTAAATTCATTTTTTATATCAAATCATTCATTTCACGAAATAATGCAATCAATATCATACAATCACAAACCAAGATAATTATAGGATAATACAACTGAATTTTAGTGATCTTATGCATCTGGATGTTCTGTTATTATATCCCCTAATTATGCGATCACTCACTAGTCACAATCAAACATGGAAAAAACAATGAAATATTACGCAAAGCTAGTTGCTATAGATCCATATATTGAGGAACAGGCTACTTTTGATTTTGGTCAATATCAACTTTGCTGTTTTATCAATTCTTCCGCTTGTGCGCTAAATCAGGGCAATATTTATCTATTAGAACTTAATTTGTGTTTTATTGACAAGATAAAGCCTGAACAATCTGGAGATAAGCATTTTTCTATTATGCAACAAGCTGATACTTTTGTTCATCATATTAATGGTTATCTATTTGAAAATAGATTAATACTATCGAATCTTGTTTTTCAAGATGATTTATTTTATGATTTTGCTTACTTAAGTGGTGATTTTATTAAGTTTAGTGTTGATAGGCTTTCTATTGATATTTTAAATAACATTTTTTAGATTAAGTATGATAAAAATGATATCCAATGTTGTAGTAAAGCGATTACCTCTCAGGAAACCTGGCGAAATCTATTCACTTGTTGAAGTTGATGGTGTTTGCTGTAATGAAAAACTGAAAGGGGGCTATTTAGAAGCGGCTTTTAGTTATAATGATGATTATATCTTACTTTTTTTGTCACAAAATGGTGACGCTTGGGAAGAGATTTTATCTATTTATTTACTTGATTTAAAAAGGAATAAATTTGTCGATCGAGCTAGAATTGGTGGTGGCTACTCTTCTTGGTTTGCTGGGAATGGTATTGATGATATTAAAATTTTATCCGATAATACGATAAGTTTTGAATTTATGTCGTTTAAGGATTCTGATGGTTGGTTACTCGAACTTTTTAACAAACCTATAAAAACCTTTCCGTTTGCACTTAGATATCTACCTTACATTTCCCGTCCAATTTCTTCCAAACGCTATTTTTTGATTAAAAAGAATAAAATATCACTTAACTAAAATCTTTGTATTGAAATACTAGATAGTTGTTAAGATGAAAAATTGCTTATAATAAATTATCTATATATTTTTTGAATATTGGTAATCAATATAGCGATGATCGTTGTTGCGAGTTAGGATTTATCTTTAAATAACAATTATATTTACCTTACAATATTACTAAAGAGGCGAAATGGTAGCTAAAATCATTCTGCAAGATACGTTCAATGAGCAAGATTTTCTACGGTTTGCCGAAAATTGGCAGCAAAATGCATCGATCATCATTGAATCAATATTACAACACAACGACGCAAAAAATCGTATTTTTAACTTTGTCTTAAATCATATTCCAGATTCATTTGCCGAAGCAGTGATTGATATTTTTCTGGAAGATAGTGATTTTATTATTAGTGATGAGGATCTGCTAAAATGTGTAAGGCAAGGCTCCATCGGTTTAAAACAGAGCATACGTTATCGAAAAAAGACAGTAAGCCATCTCTTGTGTTAAGTGATAAAAAAGTGCAATTACTTGAGCAAGCTTTTATCGATTTAAAGCGGAAAACAGGCATCATGATTGATGTCTATGGTCGAAACAGAATCTATCCCGATCATCAAAAAATATTAATCAACTTGTTACAAAAACATAACGACAGCGAAATCCAAAAACTAATTATGCTACTTAAGCAAGCTGTGAGTGAAGACGAAGTGATTATTGCCGATGGTGATTAAATGAATACATTGCTTATTGAAATATACTGACAATCATTTAATATGCCATTATACTGATGTCTGAATATTGAAAGTATCTTAACCTTTTAATTTTTTTTTGAAAATGATGAATTTTATTACTATACGAGATATGCTTTCTAACATAGAAGACATGCCATACAGTTTTTTTTATCTTCCCGCTGATCACTCATCTTGGACACTTGATACCCAAGGAGTTTTTAGTCTTGAGGATGAAGATATTTTAGATGATGATGATTCAAACCTGCCTAAACAAGCTATAGAAGAAGGTTGGATACCAACGCTAGAAAAAGCCGAAATTGAAGATATTATTAGCGTGGCTAACAATGAATTAGATAATCCAACATTAGAGGATTTATTTAGCTCTTTTGTCTTTTATTTTAAAAACGATGCTTTCTTACAATACGCTAATTAAGTTAGTTAAAAAATTATGTACTTTGTTTTTGGTCACCGATAGCGTAAGTACTTTAATCTTTTATAGTATCCAAGTATGATGATTTTTGACAATAAAAAAACAGTTGATTTGCTATCACACTTATCGAATAGACTTAATCAAATAGGGATTTTTTACAATCGAATATTGCTAGGCAGTTTAAATTAACTGATATGGCTAGTTATGTACATGTTAATATCTTGAAACAACAAATTTATCTGCGTTTCAAATTATCAATTAACAGTATGGAACTATTTGATAATGATATTGTTAATATTTGCATCACAAACGATATGATACATATAACTTGCCTTGTCTATTCAAATTATGGTGTGGATAAAGTAATGGAATATCAAGATAATCTTAATAATTTTGAATTATCTATTTTCGACAACATTGCTCTTAAACTACTGTCATGTTTTAAATCACATATTAATTTTATAGCATAATACCATGTTGCAACCAGAATTGATTAAATAGGATAGCAAAAATGAAAGAAATATGGGTATTTAATGGTGAAGGAGCAAACTTTCCTGCTGGTATATTCACCTCGTTAACTGAAGCTAAAACTTGGATTGAAAAACATCAATTATCTGGTGTATTAACCCGTTATCCTGTGAATACTGGGGTGTATGATTGGGCGATTGCTAATGATTTGTTTACTGCCAAACAAACGTGGCATACAAAACCTGCCTTTATTGAATCTTTTACCTGTGCCTCAATGGAACACTACCATTTTGAAGCAGGACAACAGCAATAGCACTAAAACATTACTAATCATTAAAACTATTCTGTATAGAAAAAAGCCAAGTTATGTACACAACAATCCATTAACGCATTGACAAAAAAGGAAATAAGTGGTGGAAAAATTTTTCATATTACTTAAAAAAAAGGGAATAAATTATTTTATTAAAAACAATAAAATAACCATTAATGGTAATGTGGACTTATATCATACAAATATTAAGACACTTCCTAATAATTTATCAATTAGTGGGCATCTAAATTTAGCTCATTCACATATAGAAGAATTACCTCAAAATTTAACGATTGGTGGCAATCTAAATTTAAATTATACCCATATCCAGACATTGCCTGATAATCTATCAGTTGGTGGTAATTTATATTTAGCTTACAGCGATATTAAAACATTACCTAACACTTTTTTTTGTGGAGGAAATTTAGATTTAGACTCATCAAAAATAGAATCGTTACCTGATAACTTAACCGTACTTGGTAACTTAATTTTGCAATATACTAAGATAAAAGCTTTACCTGAACATATCACAGTTAAGGGAAATTTAAATTTATACGATACTCAAATTGAAGTATTACCAACATATTTATCAATTGGTGGGGGATTAGATTTAAGCTATACAAATATCACAAGTTTACCAGAAAAGTTCTCTATTAATGGTAATTTAGCATTAAGTGGCACTAAATTAACAAACCTGCCTGAAGGCCTTTCTGTTTCTGGAAGTTTAGAACTTGAATATACTGAGATTCAAACATTGCCACGTAATCTTACTATAGGTGGTAATTTAGATTTATTTCACACGCAAATCAATAAATTATCAGAAAATTTATCAGTTGGAGGTTATCTAAGTTTACAAAATCAAAAAATTAACACCTTGCCCGAAAATTTATCCGTAAACGGAACTTTATACATTGATGCGACAGAGATTAAACGATTACCAGAAAGTTTACAGGTAAATCATGTACTGATTTTAGATATCGAAAAAATCGAAAATATTGTTTATTATAAAAATCTTGAAGGGTTTGCTTCAACAATTTTCGCTTGTTGGATCAATAATGAATTTACTATTGTTGCCGCTCGTTTTTTAGGTGCACTTAAAACATTTGAAGAATATGTTGATAAAAATGAATCCTATGAAAATGCAATCAATTACAAAATCGCAGCTAGAGAATGTGTAGAAAAATTAGCTAAAAAACTGAATAAGCCTTTTTTATCTAACAGCCTCTAATCTGTCTGATAATTATGGTAAAAACAAAGATATTAATCCAGTAATCTTGTAAATATGTAAGATAATATCTTACTATTCATTACCTAATAGGTATTTAAATTTATGGCGCTAGATTTTATTATCAACTTTGACAATCAGCAATCAGAAATATTTACCATGAGCGAAGATCTTCATGGAAAAATATTTAGTACATCAACCTGCTGGAAAAGTCTTAAACAATTAAAAAGAATTCGTGACTATTACACCGTTAATGTTGTGTTTAATGCTAGCAATTTGGCAATATTGATAACTGATTTAACGCAAATTATGTCACAAATTGAAAATTTTACTCCTGAACTGCAACGGATCATCATCACGCTCCAACAAAAAAATATTAAACAATTACGTGTTACTGGTGATTAACTATTTAGTTATTGAATAATGGATATCAAATACTTAGCCATACGTTTTAGTAATAAAACTTATTATGATAGGGATAACACCACTCAATGTCAGCCGAGTTTAGATTAGTGTTTATAAATCACACATGGTATCAGCAAAATGCCTGTGATATTGCCAATAAAATTTTATCATTACCCACTTATATTGCTAAAAATAACGCATACTGTTTATCTGGCTCACCATATTGGGATAATAGTAAGAGTAGATTGTTCGATGTCAGACTATTTTTGGAAGATACTCAAATTTTTATTGAAATAAGTGCTCATCCGCCTAGGATCGAAAAAGATTTAGCGCAGTTATTTACATGGATAAGAAGTCAGACTGAGATTAAAATATTAGACGACGATGGGCAAATATCAAGATGGTAAGTCATGATCGCATTGAATGCTAACATTATTAGCTATAAATCAATAGGAAACATTCAAATTGGTGATAACATTCTCACTTATTTGGATGAAATGTACCAACGTTTTGATGTTAAATGTCAAGAATGTGAATTGTATTCTCCACCTGGTGAGCAAAATAGATGGTGCTTCTATTCGTTAAACGATGGCACATTGACAATCACTACCACTTTTGACGGAGACATTATTGGAATAGGATGTAACCAAAATTACCAAGGCAAATATATAAATAAATATCAAAACGAGTTATATGCTGGCATTACCATGGAAGAGTTGTGCTATCTAACTAAGTTTCGAGCTATCTTACTTGGCATGCTGATTGTTGATGATGATTATGGTCTATCTTTCACACTACCTTCACCTTACGATGAAATCGCTGACAATATAAAAGACATCCCCTATGATTTAAAACTTAATGAACTTTATGTCACGGATTATTCTCAATGGAAGCCCAAAGCATATAAAAAGAAAACGCCGAAAAAACGCCGTATACCTAAACCTTATTCTTATTTTTAGTGTTAATTTAAAACATAAGCTATAAACGCCCTCTTCCTAAATTTTGTGTATTTTAAAGTTAAAGGTGACGGATGCTCAGTCAATTATTCATTTAATGCAGTTTCAATTACCTGTTTATTCATAAAACCCGTTAATTTACCTAAATCCTCCTGCATTTTTATGCTGTTAGCCAGCTAGCTACCATTCTTCTTAGTTTTTGTTCATCCATTTTAAGTTGTTGCATTAGCTCTAGTATTTGGCTTGTTCTTTTTTAAATTATTTTTAATCTTTTTAGAAAGAAATACCACAACGCTAATTAAAATAAAATTAATAACAAAATCAAAAATGAACGTACCTGCCGATGTTAATATGCTTTTTTTGTAAATGGAAAAAATAAGAAAACTAACTAATGTAATTATCCACGTTATCCTTATTATTGAAAAACATTATATATCATTCGCCCATCCCATTGATTAATTAAAATATATAAATTAAACACGCAATTAACTTAACTTGTTACTTTTTAAAAATTTTTGAAAGATTATAACGATCAGTAAGGTTAATTGTGATAGATAAAACCTATTATAATATATTTTATTGATCTGTGAAACCGATCATAATACAATAGTCAATCTTTTTAACTTAACCTTTACTTTACTTTTAATAAATTTTTATAGATAAGGAGAAAATGATGCTTGGTAGAATTTTGAACGGTTATTATTCTGATCTTGACGGAGATTATTATATTACAACGAATCCTTTAGTTAGAGATGGTATAGCTTTGCTTTATTGGATTGGGTTTACTTTAATTATTTTTGATAAATTTTTGGGACTAGATAATCCTATTAAAGTTTTTATGGCACTTTACGATATGTTTCATAATTTAGGCGGTTTACAAGGGTTTGGGATTTTGATTATTTACTTTTTCTTTACTAGCTTTATTTTTGGTTGGCTTCCAAGCATGTTTACATTAAGAATTTTAAAAATTTTAGAAAACTTATCTGGTAAATAAATAACTATTTAAATAATGAGGCTTATTTGTGTTAATTACAAGGAATAAAATAATGAAAAAAATAATTAGTTTTGTGTGTGTTAGTGTTTTAGGTTTTGTTTTGGTGGGATGTGGTGATAAAAACACAATTATTTATGATTTAAAAACAGGTAAAGCAACAGCAAGTGGTTTTGATTCTCAAGCTCCAGATTTAACTGGAGTTGGTTATATGAAAATAATGAATGAGATTAGTAAAAATTGTAATCTTGATACTGTAACACTTGCTATAAATTTAAATACTGATGGTAAATACACAACAAAAGTTTGTAAAAACGGCATTACTTACAAATTAATTAATGCTAAGTAAAAAAGAAAGGGGTTAAATAATGAAAAAAATAATTAGTTTTTTTTGTATTAGTGTTTTAAGCATGATGTTGGTTGGTTGTGGTGATGATGAGTTTGTAAAATTTGCTAAAGAAGCAATAAAAGATCAAAAAGAATGGGCTATGCTTTATGATTTTAAAAATAACAAATTCTATCAGTATCATACTTATTCAATTCGTAAAAATCAAGAACCATCTTTTATAATTGATCGTGAATTGAAAAATTGCTCAGTTTCAAAAGAAGAAATAAATAAAGTAATATTATCTGACGATTCAATTAATTTAACTTGTGATTCATACTTTGTTGGTGATTTAAAAGTAAAAGTGAAAATTGTTGGTAAAAAATCATCATATGATCAAAATATTCTTGATAATGATTTTAATTATCTATTTAACTTTAACACTAACAAAGTATATTATAAAATTTCAGGTGATACAGATGAGCAAATGAAAAAAAATGCAGAAAAAACAAAAAGTTCATGTCACTCAAAAGATAAAGAAATTTATGACGATTGCGGTCTCTTTAATTCAAGAGAGAAAATAATTGGTTTATAAGTAATAATAAAAAGAGGGGATTCCCTCTTTTTATAAAATTGTTGGGAGTTTTACCTTTTTATTTTGTATATGTTGTATATCTTCTTCTTTTTCAATTTTAAACTTATTTAATAAATACTCTTTTTCTTTCAAATTACATTTTTTAGTAATTTCACTTCTGCTAAAATATAAAAAATAACTTATTTTATAATAAGTTAGCTTTAATTTTTTATTTTTATTAAATAATGTAATTATGTTATTTTTTAAGGTATTAATGATGTTAAAAAAGGGTTTTGAAAGGAAAAAATGGTCGGCGAGAGAGGATTCGAACCTCCGACCCACTGGTCCCAAACCAGTTGCGCTACCAAGCTGCGCTACTCGCCGTTGGAAGCGCATAATACTGCGCTTCCTAAAAAGTGTCAATACCTACGATAAAAATTTATATCTGCTATGTCTTTATTTCGATAAAGGTGCTGGTGTTTTACCAATTCGTTGATAAAATTCAATGACAAAATTTTCGTAACGTTTATTCGCAACAGCTTCACGAATTTCAGCCATTAAACGTTGATAATAACGTAAATTGTGGATGGTATTTAGTCGTGCACCTAAAATCTCACCACACTTATCTAAATGATGAAGATATGATTTAGTATAATTTTTGCAAGTATAACAATCACAATGAGGATCAAGCGGAGTAGTGTCGTCTTTATATTTTGCATTACGAATTTTAATTACACCATTTGTGACAAATAAGTGACCATTACGTGCATTACGGGTTGGCATCACACAGTCAAACATATCAATACCTCGACGTACACCTTCAACTAAATCTTCAGGTTTACCCACGCCCATTAGGTAACGAGGTTTATCGGCTGGTAATTGTGGGCAAGTACCCTCCAAAATGCGATGCATATCAGCTTTAGGCTCTCCAACAGCTAATCCACCAACAGCATAGCCATCAAAGCCTATTTCGGTCAATCCTTTAATTGAGATATCACGTAATTCTTGATGTATTCCGCCTTGCACAATACCAAAGAGTGCATTTTTGTTGCCTAATTCATCAAAACGCTTTCGGCTACGTTTAGCCCAACGTAAAGACATTTCCATTGATTTTTTGACATAATCCCAATCAGCAGGAAACGGGGCGCATTCATCAAAAATCATCACAATATCAGAACCAAGATCATATTGAATTTCCATTGAAACCTCAGGTGATAAGAAAATCGAATCACCATTAATCGGATTACGGAAATAGACACCTTCCTCTTTGATTTTGCGGATATCACCTAAACTAAAGACTTGAAACCCTCCCGAATCGGTCAAAATTGGGCCATGCCACTGCATAAAATCATGTAAATCACCATGTTTTCGCATGATTTCTTGTCCAGGCCTTAACCATAAATGGAATGTGTTGCCTAGTAATATTTGAGCTCCAGTTGCAGTAATCTCTTCAGGGGTCATACCTTTTACCGTGCCATAAGTACCAACAGGCATAAATGCTGGTGTTTCAACGGTATATTCAACTCCACGACGATCGAATTTCATACGTCCTCGACGAGCAAGCCCATCGGTATTGTCTAGTTCAAATTTCATTTTTTTGTTAACCTCTTGCGACCAAATAAACAGTTTGGCGCGAATTATTGTTATAATACGTCACCGTATCATTAATTTTCGGTGTTAGTTTATCGTGCTAGGCATCAATAAACAATATTTGAAAGGATTTAAGACATTTGAAGCATATTAATTTATTTTTAATATCATGTTTTTCAATTAGTTTATTAGTTGGTTGTCAAAACTTCAATAATGAAGTTGCGCTAATTATTACATCAGACAAAATTAAACATTTATCTGAACAAGACATCGAGGCTATTGGAGCACAAGCGTGTGCTGACTCAGATAAACGATCTGTTATTGCTAATGAAAGTAGTTGGCTTACCCAAAAACTTGAAAAACTAACTCAAACGTTGCCTAAAAAGATTAATGATATTGAAGTAAATTACAAAGTTTATTTAAATACTGATCCTAATGCATGGGCAACAGCTAATGGTTGTATTCGCATAAACAGTGGATTAATAAAATTATTAAACGATAATGAATTACAGGCAGTTTTAGCTCATGAACAAGCTCATATTGCTCTTAAGCATGCTATAAAATCATTTAAACTAGCCCCTTATGTTGGGATAACCAATAAAGAGGTAATAGTTCTTGTTAAAGAAGATATTGCTCAACAATATGAGTTTGAAGCCGATCATTATGCCTTGGAATTATTAATGAGCAGTAATATTAACCCAATCGGGCTTGTAACTATGTTAAAAAAAATGCCGATTCATTCAAAAACAAAAACATCGCATCCATCAAATACAAAACGTATTGATCGTATTTTAGATCAATTAGGCAATAAATAAGTATTTATATAGATAAGCTTAATATAGCCATAAAGTTTGAACTTAGCTTAATTACATTGGATATTTATTTGATATTTATTAATATTTATTACTTTTCGCTGTAATAAACATAGCATCACCATAACTAAAAAATCGATAGTTTTCTTTAACAGCATGTTGGTAAGCTTTCATGGTGTTTTCATAACCAGCAAAGGCAGAAACAAGCATAATCAAAGTTGATTCAGGTAAATGAAAATTAGTTATGAGCGAATCAATGACCTTAAATTGATACCCCGGATAAATAAAAATTTGGGTATCGGCAAAAAAAGGAGCTATTTTTCCTGTGTTTTGTGCTGCACTTTCTAAAGCTCGAACAGAAGTTGTTCCCACAGCGATAACTTTTTTGTTTCGTGCTTTACATGCTAACACCGCTTCCACAACAGTTTCTGGCACTTCAGCATATTCAGAGTGCATAATATGGTTTTCAATGTTTTCAACCCTAACTGGTTGGAATGTTCCTGCTCCAACGTGTAAAGTGACAAATGCCATTTCGACGCCTTTCTGTTTTAGTTTTTCTAATAAAGGTTTATCGAAATGAAGACCCGCCGTGGGTGCAGCAACGGCTCCTGGCACTTTACTATACACTGTTTGATAAACTTCACGATCTTGTTCATTATCTGGGCGATCAATATATGGCGGTAATGGAATATGACCTATCTTATTTAAAACACTAAGCACATCGTCAGGAAATTGCAATTCAAATAAAGCATCGTGGCGTGTTAGCATGGTAACCTTAATAGGGTCATTTTCACCTAATATTAGTTCAGCACCTGCTTTGGGTGATTTTGAAGCTCTAATATGCGCTAGAGCTCGGTTATTATCTAATATTCTTTCAATTAATATTTCAATTTTTCCACCTGAAGCTTTTTTTCCATATAAGCGAGCAGGAATAACTTTAGTATTGTTGAAAATAAGTAAATCACCCGGATTGATTTTATCGATAATATCAGTAAATACATTATCTTCAACTTTACCTGTATGGCTATCAAGAGATAAAAGTCGGCATGCACTTCTGTTTTTTGAAGGATGTTTGGCAATTAGTTCTTTAGGAAGATAAAAATCAAAATCGGATAGTTGCATAATCGTGTTCCTCAAAAATGAGGCATTAGTCTAAAGCCCGGATATTGTCTAATCAAGCAATTATTTGTTGATTATTATAAAAGTTACGTTAAAATTTAAATTGTCTAAAGAAATTAGGCATTTGACATTTATATTAATATAAGGAAAAGAGTATGAATAAACATCAAAAAACATTGTTAGTTGCACTACCTCTAGTTGCAGCAATGTCACTCGTTGGTTGTAAAAATATGAGCGCAGATGACTTAACTAGCCTTGGCATGAAAAGTTTGCAAGCTGCTACTCTAAGTGATAATGATGTTAAAGCATTAAGTCAACAATCATGTGCTGAAATGGATGCTCAATCAAGAATTGCTCCAGCAAAAAGCGCTTATACTAAACGATTAAATAAAATTGCAAAAACACTTGGTAATAATCTAAACGGTACACCAATCAACTATAAAGTATACATCACAAAAGATGTTAATGCATGGGCAATGGCTAATGGTTGTGTTCGTGTATATAGTGGTCTAATGGATATGATGACTGATAACGAAATTCAAGGTGTTTTAGGTCACGAATTAGGTCACGTAGCTTTAGGTCATAGTAAAAAAGCAATGCAAGTTGCTTATGCGACTGAAATTGCACGTGATGCAGCAGCAGCATCTGGTAATGCAAAAATTGCCGCTCTATCTAAATCTAGCTTAGGCGCTTTAGCATCAGCAGTGATTAATTCTCAATTTTCACAAAAACAAGAACAAGATGCGGATAACTATTCTTTCGATTTCTTAGTTAAGAAAAAAATTAATCCAGTAGGTCTTGCAACTGCATTTGATAAATTAGGTGGCGGTGACGCTTCAATCTTAAGTAGCCATCCATCTTCAACAGATCGTGCAAATAATATTCGTAAAAAAATCGCTGAACTTAAAAAATAAGCACAGTAATTTTTAATCAAAAGCGCTATTAATGGCGCTTTTTTTATTTGTTACCAATAAAATAAAATTTGAAGACGAAGCTAAGATTTAAAAGTTTCAAGGCGATTATTGATAATACATTGATCTTTAACCATTTCAAATGAAACCAAAACCCCTTCCAAATTAATACCTAGAGTAATCAAAATGTTATCGAAAACATAATAGTAACGCATGTGCTCTTCATAGATATGATCTTTAAATCTATAATTATGATTAAACTGATTGGTTAACTCAAACGGCTGACCAATTTTAAAGTCAAAACCAAGAAAATCTAAAATTTGATTTGCTTTATCACATAAGAAAGTGTTGTCTATAACTTCATCAATTGATAATGCCTCAACATTATCCGAAATATAAAAAAAGAGAATTTGATAACCACAGACTTTTCCTATTCCTGAAATATCACCATAACCGAAGTCTTCGATAATACGATACTCATCTAAATTAAAAAAAAGATCGATATCAAGTGTGGCGAATCTTGTTATTTGATACATACCAGCTAACTTACTATTAAATTTTTAGTTTTGAATGTTACTGAAAAAAGTTATTAACTCTTTACAAAGTTGCAAGTAATTTTCTTTTTAAAATAAGTCGAAGATCATCGCCCACCATAGCAATCGATTCAAATTGAAATTGTGGTGCTAATGAAAGCTTTTGCAGATTTGGCAATATACACATATCTAACGCATTATGACCAAGTAATTTTGGTGCATAATAAATAATTAATTCATCCACTAAATCTTGTTCTATTAGAGCTCCAGCCAGATGAGCACCAGCTTCAACCCAAACCGAATTTATTTGTTTTTCGGCTAATAATGCAAACAATTTAGATAAATCTATTTGTTTACAACTAGATGATTCTATAATTAATTTGGTATTTTGTTTTGCAATAAGGTTATCTTTTTTTCGTACTATCCATGTTTCACCTGGCTGATTGAAAATATTTTCAGTACCTGTTAGCTGAGCTTGACTATCAATAATTACACGAATAGGTTGCCGGATTTTTTCTGGTAGGTAGATTTTTTTTATTTCATCAGGTAATTCGTTATATCTAACTGTTAAACTTGCATTATCAGCTTGCACAGTCGCACGAGTACTTAAAATACAGCTTGCTTGAGCTCGGAACTGTTGCACATCTTCTCTTGCCTTATTTGATGTTATCCATTTGCTTTCACCAGATGCCATGGCAATTTTACCATCTAATGAGGCGGCTAGTTTAAGTTGAATATAAGGCAAACCTGTTCGCATGAGTTTTAAAAAGCCTTTATTAATAGCTTCTGCTTGCTCAGTTAAAACGCCAATGGTGACATCTATTCCTGCTTCTTTTAAGCGTTTAATACCATTACCTGCAACATTAGGGTTAGGATCTTGCATCGCAATTACTACACGAATGATGCCAGCTTTAATAAGCGCATCAGCACAAGGAGGTGTTCGACCAAAATGACTACAAGGCTCTAATGTCACATAAGCTGTTGCGCCGATTGCCTCATCACCAGCCATTTTTAGTGCATGAACTTCGGCATGAGGCTCACCAGCTTTTTGGTGATAACCTTTGCCAATTATTTGATCATCTTTAACAATGACACAGCCAACATTAGGATTTGGTGTTGTTGTAAAACGACCAAGCTTAGCCAAATCAATGGCTTGTTGCATATAGAAGTGATCTTTATTGCAAATTGCAGTCATATTGTTGATTATTTTTGTTGTAACTTAGCAATTTCATTACTAAATTGTTCGATATCGTCAAAACTAAAATAAACCGAAGCAAAACGAATATAAGCAATTTTATCTAGATTTTTAAGTTCTTCAATCACATAGTCACCAATTAATTTTGCTGGAACTTCACGTTCACCTGTTGCTCTTAGTTTAGATTTTATACGTGTAATCGCATCTTCAATGGCATCAAAACTCACTGGACGTTTTTCAAGAGCCCTTTTCATACCATTACGTAATTTATCTTCATTGAATGGTTCGCGAACTTTATTGCTTTTAATGACATTAGGCATAATTAATTCAGCAACTTCAAATGTAGTAAATCTTTCATTACATTCAACACATTGCCGTCTACGTCGGACTTGAAATCCTTCACCAACAAGACGTGAATCGATCACCTTTGTATCATCTGCATTACAAAAAGGACAGTGCATAAATGTATCCTTATGGCAACAAAATAATCATTACAATATCTGAAAATTTTGATTTAAACAAGGGTCTAATTGTTATGACGTTAATCATTATACTAGAAAAATAGGTATGGTTTATTCACCTTAAATGTTAGTTTTATCATCGATAGTATTAAAATACATGATGATGAAGATTCACCAAACATTCAAAAATTAGCCACCTATTTGGTGGCATAAAACACTTACCAATTTAATTTAATGAGAAAATCTCTTAATTTAGCAAAATCATCAGGCATACAATGAGAAAGCAATGTCATATCAGCTCGCTCTGCTAACTCTTTAGGCAATGGAACTGATTTACCTAAAATATCTTCAACCACTTCTTTAAATTTAGCAGGATGTGCCGTACCTAAAAATAGTCCATATTCACCCTCTTGTAACTGATCACGCAGTGCTCGATAAGCAATTGCACCATGAGGTTCAGATAAGTAACCTTTTTGATCAAGTTCACAAACAGTTTGCTTAGCAACTTCATCCGAAACAGTAGCATGACCGAGTGATTTAAGATCCCATCCCTCACGCTTATAAATCTCTTCGATACGTGGCCAGTTATTTGGTTGACTTACATCCATTGCATTCGATAATGTTGCAATGGTTGTGTGAGGTTCCCACTTACCGGTTTCTAAATAACGAGGTACTGTATCATTGGCATTCGTTGCAGCAATAAAGCGTTTAATAGGTAATCCCATTGTTTTCGCAAGTAGACCTGCTGTTAAGTCTCCAAAATTGCCACTTGGCACAGAAATAACCAGCTGTTCACGTTGGGTTGATGTGAGTTGTGCAAAAGCTTCAAAATAGTAACAGATTTGTGCTAATAATCGGCTAATATTAATTGAGTTAGCGGAGTTTAAACCTATTGTTTTTTTCAAATCTTCATCATCAAATGCCTTTTTAACTAAGGCTTGACACGCATCAAAGTCACTTTGAATAGCAATTGTATGTATATTATCACCTAAAGTACAAAATAACTTTTCTTGTAATGGACTAATTTTACCTTCTGGGTATAAAATCACGACGCGAATATTTGGTAAATGATAAAACGCATGAGCAACAGCCGCACCAGTATCGCCAGAAGTAGCAGTCAAAATAGTAATTTTTTTGTCAGCAGCAACTTGCACTAAAGCTTGCGCCATAAAGCGCCCACCAAAATCTTTAAATGCTAATGTTGGTCCATGATATAGTTCTAATGAACCAATATCTGCTTCCACAGAAGTTACTGGAGCAGGGAATTGAAATGCATTTTTAACAAGTCTATGCATATCATCACAGCTAATCTCATCACCAATAAAAGCAGATAAGATCTTGGCACTTCGAGTAATGAAATCAAGTTTTAATAACGACTCAATTTCGGATGATGAAAATTTAGGTAATTGTTGAGGAAAAAATAAACCTTGTCCTCTTCCTAATCCTTGTTGAACTGCTTGTGCAAAGCTAACTTGCTGGGAATGATCTTTTAAGTTATATAATTTCATAATATTTTCCGGTTATCTTTATGCTGTAATATTTCACTCTTCGTAATATCAACTTGTTCAATAATAGTTGGCATTTTTGTTATATTTAACTCTACTTTTTATAGTAAACATTAAATAACTCTTGTTCCTTGAGTATCAATTTTACAAATATGAGTAAAACCTTCATCATTTTGCAAATAATATTTTTTAAGTAATAATTCAATTTGCTGAGCTGTTTCAAGTTTATCTGCAATCACAAACATTGTTGGCCCTGAACCTGAAATCCCCGATGACAAAGCACCAAGTTGCTTAACCCGTTTTTGAGTTTCATCAAAATTAGGTAATAATTGTTTACGATAAGGCTCAGCAATATTATCAAAAAGCATTGTGGCAGCCAGCTTAGGTTGTTTGGTATAACAAGCATGCAAAAATCCCCCCACATAGCGACCATGTGCTACACAATCAGACCTTTGATATTGAGCAGGTAAAATTGCACGAGCTTCAGCCGTTGATACCTTTATTCCTGGATAAGCCATCACCCAATACCAATCATCAAAATGCGGAATCGACTCACTAATAATACCCATCTCATTAAGAATAAGTTGCATCCCACCTAAATAGCATGGTGCAACATTATCATAATGCACACTGCCCGAAATACGACCTTCAAGTTCTCCCATCATGGATAACATTTCAAATTCATTAAAAGGTTTATCAAAAAACTCATTTAATGCAACCAATGCACCAACTACTGAGCACGCACTTGAACCTAAACCAGAGCCAATTGGCATATTTTTTTCAAGAGTCATACTAACAGGTAAAGTTTTCCCCATTGCTTGACAAAATCGCTGCCAACATTGAAATACAATATTACATTTTGGATCACGTGGTAGCTTTTTGACAAATTGACCTTTGCTAGTAAGGGAAAATTCGTTAGCAGATTTAACAGTAATACAGTCACCAAGCATAGCGCCACTAATCGGGCTAATTGCTGCGCCCAATATATCAAAACCAACGCTAATATTAGCCATTGATGCAGGCGCATAAACAGTTAAAGATTTATGACTCATTTAACCTCCGATTTTACCTGATGTTGTACGTAAAATATCAGCAAAAACACCTGCTGCAGTAACATCATTACCAGCACCATAACCACGTAATACAAGAGGAATAGGTTGATAATAACGAGTATAAAAAGCTAAGGCATTTTCGCCATTTTTGACTTTATAAAGAGGATCTTCGCTATCGACAGCTTCAATTCTAACACTGCATTGATGGTTTTCTATGCTACCCACATAACGTAGAACTTTACCTTCTTTTGCTGCTTGTTCAGATTTTGCTTTAAACTGTGCATCTAACTGCGGTAATTTGGTCATGAAATCATCAATGCTACCTTGTGCATATTCAGGAGGTAATACGGATTCGACATTGATTTGATCCAATTCTAATTGTAAACCTGATTCTCTAGCTAAAATAAGTAACTTTCTAGCTACATCGGTTCCAGATAGATCGTCTCGAGGATCAGGTTCAGTAAAACCTTTCTCTTTAGCCAATTTAGTTGCTTCAGACAGTGACATGCCTTCGTCAAGTTTACCAAATATAAAAGAAAGCGATCCAGATAGAATTCCCGAAAACTTGATTAACTCATCACCTGCATTAAGTAGATTTTGAAGATTTTCAATTACCGGTAACCCTGCCCCTACATTGGTATCATATTGGAATTTACGCTTACTTTTTGCAGCTTCTTGGCGTAAGCGTAAATAGTAGGCCATTGAGCTGGTATTTGCTTTTTTATTTGGTGTAACGACATGAAAGCCATTAGCTAAAAAATCAGCGTATTTGTCAGATACTTCGCTACTAGAAGTACAATCAACAAGAATCGGATTAAGTAATCGATTAGATTTGGCAAACTCAATAATACTATCTAATGAATATTTAGTATCACTCTGTTTGATTTGATCACGCCAATTACTAAGATCAATACCGTCTCTATTGGTTATGCTGTGTTTAGAGTTAAACAAACCACATACTCGCAAATCAATCTGTTTGTTTTTAAGCCATTTCTGTTGACGTCCAATTTGGTCGACAAGCGCACCACCGACCCCACCAACACCAATAACAAAGACATCAAGCATTTTATCAGTACCAAATAACATCTGATGCGCAACACGAACGCCCATTACAGCAACATCATTATCAACTACAACTGAAATTGAACGTTCAGATGAACCTTGTGCTATAGCAACAATATTAATATTAGCTCTGGCTAATGCTGTAAAGAAATTAGCTGATAAACCTCGTAAGGTACGCATACCATCGCCCACTACAGAGATAATAGCAAGCCTTTCCATCACCTCGATCGGTTCAAGTAATCCATCTTTTAATTCTAAGAAAAATTCATCACTTAAAGCTTCTTCTGCACGATAAAGTTCTGTTTGTGGCACACAAAAACTAATGCTGTATTCAGATGATGATTGAGTAATAAGTACAACTGAAATGCCAGCATAAGACATTGCAGAAAACACACGTGCCGACATACCAACCATACCTTTTAACCCTGGACCTGAAACATTGATCATTGCCATGTTATTTAAATTGGTAATACCTTTTACAGGTGTGGTTGAGTCAACAATATTAGCACCAATTAATGTGCCTGGTGCATCAGGGTTATTTGTATTTTTGATTAAACAAGGAATCTGAAATTGGGCAATAGGTAAAATAGTTCTTGGATGAAGTACTTTTGCTCCAAAATATGAAAGTTCCATCGCCTCTTGATAAGACATTGTTTTTAGTAATTTGGCATCTGGTACAATACGGGGATCACAAGTATAAACTCCATCAACATCGGTCCATATTTCACAGCTATTTGCTCTTAAACAAGCTGCTAATACGGCTGCAGAATAATCAGAACCATTTCGTCCAAGCACAACTAATTCACCTTTTTCATTACCAGCGGTAAAACCGGGCATTAGAATAAAATTGTCTTGTGGAATGTGCATTTCAGCAATTCGATGAGCCGATTCAGGTATATTAACAGTCGATTCTAAATAACCACCTTCTGCAATAAGCATAGCAACAGGATCTATTACCGTGATTGTATGGCCTCTTGCTTTGAGAAGTTCTTGCATAATAGCAATTGATAGCTTTTCTCCACGACAAATAATTGATGCATTGATACTATCAGGACATTGACCGAGTAAACGGATACCTTCAAGTAATTGCTTAACATGCTTTAATTCATTAAGAGCAAAATGCTTCATCTCTTCATAAGCAAAATTAGGGTGAGCTTTTGCAAGACCTGCTAATAGATCTGCAAATATCTTTTCAGCATCATAAATGTTACTTTTGATATCTTGCCCAGCAACCGTTTTTTCAACCATGGCTACTAAATGGTTGGTAATTTTAGCAGGTGCCGATAAAACAGTGGCGGTTTGCTCTTGTTTAGCATTATTTTCAATAATTTCTGCAACTCGCAAAAAGCGTTCTGCGTTAGCAACAGATGTTCCTCCAAATTTTAAAACTTTCATATCACACCTTACTTATTATCTTAGTTTATGCCCATTACTATCTATAATTATAGTTTTTAGAACTTATTTATAATCTTGTAGTCTTATCATGCTAATTCTGTTTTTAATTTTTTTGCACAGGTTAACTACTTTATTTCCATGCAAAATAAAAAACCCGCCTTTAGGGGGCGGGTTTTTTAATATTTATTGAAAAAATCAACCCGCCCTAGATAGCATAATAGTACCTAAGGTGCTAATAATTCCTGTCATACTAACTAAAATTATCATGATTTTCCCTAAAAAATATTTAATTAAACTAAAAAACAAAACAGCCCAACATTTTCATGTCAGGCTGTAATTTTAAAAAACCTTTTTGCTATTTTCGTATTCATTAACAACTTTATTCAATGCTTGATATATGCACTTTTCATCTTGTTTTTTTAATGCTTCATCTAAAATATTAAGATACGATAACATTAGCTTTTGATTATCTTCGGCAAATTGCGGCGATACTTCTTGATCTTCATATAACATAACATACGTACGAGCAAATCCAAAAATCAAAAAATAAACCGATGCATTTTTTGGATCTTCTTGAATTAATGCTCTCATTGCCTTTCTTAACTTTACATAACTATCAGTACCAGGCAAACTTGTCGCAAATGTTTTCGTTACTTCAGAAAATGTCATTGCCATAAACCTCAATCAAAATCACAAGAAGAAAGAATAACAACCCATTAGCATAAGTGCAAGTCTATTTTGTTTGCCAAACAAATTTTTTTAATTTCTACTAAAAATCAACAGAAGAAAAATTAATAAAAAAGGGATATTATTTGGCCTCTTTACAAATAGACAATCCTGCCGATGCTTGTGCAACAGGCATTATTTCAATTGAGTTAACATTAAAATGATTTGGTGTATTAATTAACCAAGAGACAGTATTGGCTATATCTTCAGGAGTAATAAATTCAACACCCTGATAAACCTGTGCGGCTTTCTGGTTATCGCCATGAAAGCGAACATTTGAAAACTCTGTACCACCACATAATCCCGGTTCGATATTAGTAACTCTAACCTTTTTCCCTAATAAATCGGTACGCAAATTAGCACTAAATTGTTTAACAAAAGCTTTAGATGCACCATAAACATTTCCGCCTTTATAAGCATAAGTACCAGCCACAGATCCAAGATTAATAATATAACCAAAATTGCGCTCAACCATTTCTGGTAATATTTGTCGAGTTAGATTTACTAGCCCAATAATATTAGTTTCAATCATTGTTTCCCAATCGTTATAATCTGCTTCATAAGCAGGTTCTAAACCTAATGCTAGACCTGCATTATTTATTAAAATATCTATGGGCTTAAATTCATTTGGTAATTGCAATAAAATAGTATTTACTGCATCTTTTTTAGTTATATCTAATGGTAATGAAAAGAAATTAGCACCTAATTCATCTGCAAGGTTTTGTAATTTATCTGCACGTCTAGCTAAGCCTACAACTTTATAACCATCTGCTATAAGTTTACGGCAAATAGCTTGCCCAAAACCAGAGGATGCACCACTAACCAAAGCTATATTCATATTAAATCCCCTTATAAACTAAGTTAAAATTGGAGTATATTTCGATAAACGACTATATGCATAAACAAAAAGTAGTACATAAAAATATACTGAAACACATAGTTACCTGAAAGTTTTTTACAAAAAACTATCTAATATCTATAAAAAACCCGCTAATTAAGCGGGTTGATATTTAATACTTCATTTAGCAGGTTCTTCTGCTGGTTCTTCATCTTTTAGCGGAACAATCAAGGTATCAATATGTGTATTATTGATAAGTTGACGAGCAGAAGACATCAACTTACTCCAAAAATCCTGATGATGACCACACACGACAAGGTCAGCGCCATATTCATGAATTGCTTCGATTAATACTTGGTCAAATTCACCATTCCCAGAAAGAGTATGAGCTATAGGATATCCCGCATCATTGGCTAGTTTATTTAATGCAATATGCGCATCTTCAGTAATTCGGTCTTTCATATCATTCATATTAATATCAACTAAACCAGTATAAAGATCCGAATAATTAATACCAACATGAATCAAAGATATTTGAGCATTATAAGGCCTAGCCATAGAAACTGCTTTTTCGACAAGAACTTCACTTTCAGGTGATAAATCTACTGCAACTAATATGTGTTTATAAGCCATGATACATTACTCCTTCCAATTTAACGGTCAGATAAAACTACAAAATTGATACTCTCTTTTTACTACTAAATCAATTTTTGAGCAAGCCAAAAAAGTGACCCAGATAACAAAATTGAAATTGGAAGTGTTAAAATCCAAGTTAATGCAATATTTTTAATGGTCTTACTTTGAACGCCACCACCATCAACAATCATTGTACCTGCCACAGATGAAGAAAGAACTTGAGTTGTTGAAACAGGCATACCAGTATAACTTGCAATCCCAATTGATAAAGCCGTAGTGATTTGTGCCGACACGCCCTGTGCGTAAGTCATCCCTTTTTTACCAATTTTTTCACCAATAGTAATAGCTACACGACGCCATCCTATCATTGTTCCAATTGCTAGTGCTGAAGCTACCGAAATAATGATCCAAATCGGCGCATATTCAACAGTTTTAAGTAAATCGTTATTCAAAGATTTCAGATATTGTTTTTCCTCTGCTGTTACATTAGCTTGTTTAGCAACATGCGAAACAGTATCCGATAAACATAATAATATGCGTCTAGCTTGTGAACGTTGTTCAACAGTGAGTGATTCATAATTATTCATTTTATTAAATAAATTATGAGCAATACCCAGTGTGATAAATGAATGTGAATAGTCACAATGATACTTATTCAAATCGCCTTCTGGAATACTTGTGTCTAATGCAGGTTGTTTACCTATTATCGTAGTTAGATCATCATTGTGAGTAACAAAGTACTCCTGAATATTATCAATAGCATTACGAGTGTTAGTAATATCATAGGTAGACGCATTCATATTAACAATAAAGCCAGCAGGAGCGATACCCATCAATACCAACATTAATAAACCAATACCTTTTTGTCCATCATTAGCACCATGAGAAAAACTCACACCTGCAGCAGAAATAATAAGCATTATTCGGATCCAAAAAGGTGGCTTTTTCTTACCATAAAGTTTTTCTCGCTGCTCTGGAGTCATAAAGATGCGTTCTCTTTTTTTACTACTCTTTTTACTTTGCCCTTTACGTGTCCAATACTTACGCAGACAAAAAATCATTAACCCAGCAATAACAAGACCAACTATTGGTGAAACAATCAAGGATAAAAAGATTTGAATCATCTTAGGAATATTAAGCGCATCAATAATTGATGTATCCATAACCAATGCATTTGCAAGTGCTACGCCAATAATAGAACCAATTAAAGTATGTGAACTTGATGCAGGAATACCAACAAACCAAGTACCTAAATTCCAAATGATTGCTGCAAATAAAATAGAAAATACCATAGCAAGCCCATGAGTAGAGCTTACATTAAGTAATAAATCAGTTGGTAACAAATGCACAATGGCATAAGCCACACTAAGCCCACCAAGTAGTACGCCAAAGAAATTAAATACTCCGGCCATAAAAACGGCAAGTTGTTCTTTCAATGCCCTTGTATAAATAACAGTGGCAACAGCATTAGCAGTATCATGAAATCCATTAATAGCCTCATAAAAGAGTACAAAAAGTAAAGCTAAGACTAATAATATAATGGTTGAAAATTCTAAATCAGCAAATAGATGAAACATAATATATCTTTCTGTTGTTAATTAGCGCCACTATTATCCTTGAGAATAAGCTAATGAGCAAAACAATTTTTTACATTTTTCGTTTAGCATAACGTGCAGCCAAAAAAGCACAAATCATTAATTGGATTTGATGAAAGATCATTAAAGGTAGGATCAAAATACCCATCATCGACATGGGGAAGATAACACTTGCCATTGGAATACCACTTGCTAGGCTCTTTTTTGAACCACAAAATACAATTGTGATTTCATCTTGTTTGCTAAAACCAAAAAATCTTGCACTATAAGTGGTAATAAATAAAACTATAACTAACAGAATAATTGAGAAAAATATAATATTTAACAAAGATAAAAAACCGACTTGCGACCATATACCATTAACAACTGCATCACTAAACGCGACATAAACCACTAATAAAATCGACAAACGATCTGTTTTAGAAATAATATTTTTATACTTATCTACCCATTGACCAATAAAACGTCTAGATAAATGCCCGACAACGAAAGGCAACATCAGTTTCAGCATAATAGAGGTAATGGCATCAATTATGTTCATTGATGCCGAGGTTTGAGTATGTATTAACAATCCAACTAAAAGCGGGGTAATAAACACCCCCAATAACGTTGATGCTGAGGCACTGCAAATAGCTGCTGCCACATTACCTTTAGCTATTGAAGTAAATGCTATTGCAGACTGCACTGTTGCTGGTAAAACACAAAGATAAACAAAACCTAAATAAATATCATGTGATAAAAAAGTGGGCACTAATAACTGCATCATCATGCCTAAAACTGGGAATATTACAAATGTAGTTGTAAATATTAACAAATGTAATCGCCAATTTTTTATACCAGAGACAATTGCTTGAAAAGAAAGTTTTGCGCCATGCATAAAAAATAGCAAGCCAATAGCAAAAGTTGTAAGGTATTCAAAAACCGTTTTAGCCTGTCCTTCACAAGGAAAAAAGCTAGCTGTAATCACAACACAAATTAGAATCAATAAGAATGAATCAATCTTAACACGTTGAAATATATTCATGATTTTTAATATCTTTGATTAACAAGAATAAAAAAATCGCCACAAAAGTGGCGATATACAAGAAAGATAAAATTTATTCTAAGAAACTACGAAGCACATCAGATCGACTTGGATGACGTAATTTTCTCAGCGCCTTAGCCTCAATTTGACGAATACGTTCACGAGTTACATCAAATTGCTTACCAACTTCTTCTAGCGTATGATCTGTATTCATATCAATACCAAATCGCATACGTAACACTTTCGCTTCTCTAGGCGTTAATCCTGATAAAATATCGCGAGTTGCGCTACGTAAACTCTCAGAAGTCGCCGCATCTAGCGGTTGCTCAAGAGCTGTATCTTCAATAAAATCACCTAAATGCGAATCTTCGTCATCACCAACTGGTGTTTCCATCGAAATTGGCTCTTTAGCAATTTTAAGCACTTTACGAATTTTATCTTCAGGCATTTGCATGCGTTCAGATAACTCTTCAGGTGTTGGTTCACGACCGATTTCCTGTAACATTTGACGAGAAATACGATTTAACTTATTAATTGTTTCAATCATATGTACCGGAATACGAATTGTCCTTGCTTGGTCAGCTATAGAACGAGTAATCGCTTGTCTTATCCACCAAGTTGCATAAGTTGAGAATTTATAACCACGACGATATTCAAATTTATCAACTGCTTTCATCAAGCCAATATTACCTTCTTGGATAAGATCTAAGAATTGTAATCCTCGGTTGGTGTATTTTTTCGCAATAGAAATAACTAGTCGTAAGTTAGCTTCTACCATTTCTTTCTTAGCTCGACGTGCTTTAGCTTCGCCAATAGACATACGTCGATTAATATCTTTGATTTGCTCAATAGAAAGACTTGTTTCAGTTTCAATTTGTTGTAACAAATCAACTTGCGCAGCAATTTGAGTTTCAAAATCTTTTAAATTAGCCGCAAACGCACCTTTCGATGTTAAAGCTTTCTTAAACCAATCCATGTTATTTTCGTTGCCGGTAAAATAAGTCATAAACAGTTTTTTCGGCATTTTGCATTTTTCAACACAAATCCTCATAATAACACGTTCATGAGTTCTAACACGCTCCATCATGCTTCTCATGTTATTAACAAGAATATCAAACTGCTTAGCAACTAAACGGAATTGTTTAAATATTTCTGATAGATTTTCAATCTCTTTTTGTGCTTTTTTATGAGCACGGCCATATTTTTTAATAGCGTCAGACGTTTTATCATGTTGCTCTTTTAATTCGGCAAATTTAGCTTTAGCAACTTCGGGATCGATAGAAACATCATCATCAGTTGATGCCTCGTTTTCATCATCCTCACTATCATCATCGCTATCATCGATTTCAATTTCGGTTTCACTAACGTCTAAATCTTCAGGTAACTCTTCAACAACTTCTTCAGCATTTGGATCAACAAAACCTGTAATTAAATCAGATAAACGAACTTGTCCACTTTCGATTAAATTATATTGCTCTAAAAGATAAGTTATAGCTTCTGGATATTCGGATACCGAAGTTTGAACTTGATTAATACCATCTTCAATACGCTTAGCAATATCGATTTCGCCTTCACGCGTTAACAGTTCAACCGCTCCCATTTCACGCATATACATACGAACAGGATCAGTTGTTCTACCAATTTCTGACTCAACATTAGATAATACTAATGCTGTTGCAGCTTCAACAGCTTCTTCATCAGGGACATTATCTGAAAGTAATAACTCATCAGAATCAGGGGCTTCTTCAAGAACTTGAATCCCCATATCATTAATCATTTGGATAATATCTTCAATCTGATCTGAATCAATAATCTCTTCAGGCAAGTGATCGTTGACATCAGCATAGGTCAGGTATCCTAGCTCCTTACCTCGAATGATTAGGAGTTTTAACTGTGATTGAGAATTTTGCTCCATAAAGGTATCCATTTTAGTTATTTGGTCATTTATATTATGCATGTAGAACAATATCTGGAATCTACACGTACTCTATATATTTAGTCTTTTTTTGATAAAACAAGTATTAAAGTCGCCAATTCTTTTTTCTCTGCGGTGCTTAAGCCGGAGACTCTCTCTTTTGCGATTAGTTCATCTTGCCTTTGGGCGAGTATATTATCATATAACTCTTTTAAAGTATGTGAAAAAATTGAGCCTATTTCGCCATCTTGATAATGACACTCCCAGGTGGATAAACGATTCAACTGCTTATAAAACGGTCTATCCATACACTCTATTAATATTTGTGCAGTAGTTATATTGGGATAACGTTGACATAGTTCAAGTAATTCAACAAAAATCTCGATCCCGGCCATTTTAACCTGGCGAATCACATTTATATCAGAAACTTGCTCAGCAAGATTAGGATATTGAAGTAATAAACCAATTAAAACTCGCATCGTTGTTAATTTCATTTGTGATGTAGGCGCTTTTTCATTTGCCTTTTCATCACGTTGGGAACGATTTTCTTGAATTAATTGTTCTAATTGAGATACATCAAGTAAACCTAAATAATTACCGAGCTTCTGCAGTAAATTTAATCTAAAGGCTTTTGCCTTAATTTGATCAAGTAGCGGTAAAGCTAGCGAACTCAATTTTGCTTTTCCTTCAGCCGTTTTTAAATCAACCTGTTTCAAAAGTTCATCAAATAAAAATTTCGACAAATTTGAAGATTCATTTAAATATTTTTCAAAATTATCCTTACCGACTTTACGCACAAAACTATCAGGATCTTCATCTTGAGGTAAAAAAGCAAAAGTTATTTTCTTACCATCGATTAAGCAAGGTAATAAAACATTAAGTGCCCGCCAAGCAGCGCTTCGTCCAGCATTATCGCCGTCATAACAAAATATTACCGAATCTGTTGCTCTAAATAATAATTTAATATGCTCCTCTGATGTAGCCGTACCTAAAGCAGCAACAGCATAATCAATGCCATATTGAGCAAGCGAAACCACATCCATATAGCCTTCAACCACCATCAGTTGCTGAGGATTACGATTGACTTCTAGCGTTTCATAAAGTCCGTAAAGTTGAAAGCCTTTATGAAAAATGGGGGTTTCTGGTGAATTAATATATTTTGCAGAATCATTAATGATAGTTCGTCCACCAAACGCGATAACATTGCCTTGTCTATCGCGAATAGGAAACATGATTCTTCCACGAAAACGGTCATATTGATTACCCCTATCGTGGCTGACTTGCATGCCGGCTTGTTCATAAAGTGCTTCTTCAGCTTTTGTTTTAACCACACTTTGTGAAGTTAAACGCCACTCATTAGGCGCAAAACCAATTCTATACCGTGCTATAATTTCTGCATTGAGTCCCCGTTGCCCAAGATATTTTTGAGCATCAGTAGATGTAGATAATGCTAATTGTTGCTGATAAAAATCAGTGATTTTGCCCATCAAAGTATATAGATCTCGACGTACATTTCTAGATTCAATGTGCTTTGATTGATCAATTTGATTTTTATCGTTATCAATATAAGGGACACGAATCCCTTGCAAGCTAGCTAACTCCTCAATAGCTTCAGGAAAAGATAACCGCTCATATTGCATTAGAAAATTAACAACAGATCCTGATGCGCCACATCCAAAACAATAAAAGATCTGTTTTTTTTCATTAAGAGAAAACGAAGCTGTTTTTTCATCATGAAAAGGGCAACAACCAAAATAATTATTCCCCTTTTTTTTCATTTTAACGCGTTTACCAATCACATCAAGAATGTTAGTTCGAGCAGTTAAATCCAAGATGAAATCGCGAGGAATAAGACCTTTCATGATAAAACTTTAACCAGTTATGGTGTTATAAAAAGACAACAAGCCGTATCAAAATACGGCTTGTTAGAATTCTTTATATCAAAAAGATAATAAATTGATTTTTAATATCAATTTTAGTTTTCAGTATAAATAATCTTAAAATATTAATATAAGCGAGTACGACGAGCGTTTTCTCTTTCTAATTTTTTAGCATGGCGTTTAACAGCTGCTGCTTTAGCTCGTTTACGAATAGTAGTTGGTTTTTCGTAAAATTCACGATTACGAACTTCAGCTAAAACTCCTGCTTTTTCACAAGAACGTTTGAAACGACGTAACGCTACATCGAAAGGTTCATTTTCACGTACTTTAATTACTGGCATGTGCCTCTCACCTCAAATTTGTTTAATATCACAAGGGATTAAAATTAGTGCGCAATTTTACCCTCAATCGATATATGTTGTAAAGTAAAAAATAGAATTATTACAAGATAACAAATTAATTTGCTAATCAGCATATAGAGTCAGATAATAAATCAAATCTAATTGAGAATAAACAGGAGTATTTCATGCCATCATTAATTACTGGTCAATATCCAAAGCGCCGCCTACGCCGTAATCGTGCCCATGACTTTAGTCGTCGTATGGTTGCAGAACATAGTTTGACGGCCAACGATCTAATTTATCCGGTTTTTATTGTTGAAGGAAATAATATTACTGAATCAATTACCTCGATGCCAAACGTTAATCGAATGAGTATTGACGTATTGTTAAAAGAAGCGGAACAAGTAGCTAAATTAGGAATTCCTGTTCTTTCACTATTTCCCGCTATTGAACCATCAAAAAAAACCTCATTAGCACAAGAAGCATATAACGAAAATGGGTTAGTACCAAAAGCTGTTCGAGCATTAAAAAAAGAAATTCCAGAGCTCGGTGTATTAACTGATGTCGCACTTGATCCATATACCACGCATGGACAAGATGGCATTATTGATGAACAAGGGTATGTACAAAATGATATCTCTGTTGAAACGCTTGTTAAACAAGCATTAATGCAAGCTCAAGCAGGTGTGGATATTATCGCACCAAGTGACATGATGGATGGACGCATTGGAGCAATACGTAACGAACTCGAAAAGCACGGTTTTTTTAACACACAAATTATGGCTTATTCCGCAAAGTACGCATCAAGTTTTTATGGACCTTTTCGTGATGCTGTCGGCTCTGCGAAAAATATTAAAGGTGGTAATAAAAAAACTTATCAACTCGATCCTGCTAATAGTAATGAAGCATTACAAGAAATCTATCAAGATTTAAGTGAAGGTGCAGATATGGTCATGGTTAAACCTGGTATGCCTTATCTTGATATCGTTCGAAGAGTTAAAGACACCTTTGCTGTCCCAACTTTTGCTTATCAAGTTTCTGGCGAATATGCTATGTTAACAGCGGCAATTCAAAATGGTTGGTTAGATGAAAAATCAGCAATTATGGAATCTTTACTTTGCTTTAAACGTGCTGGTGCCGATGGAATATTAACCTATTTTGCCAAACAAGTAGCCGAATGGTTGCATCAACAAAAATAATATTTTTTGAAATACTGCTCTTTTCAAATTGGAAGGAGCATTTAATTACCTATCTAGTATCTCATATTCATCAAATCACATTATTAATCATATTATTTAATAGCACTTTTACACTTCTTTTTAATTCACCAGTATAAGAAATTTATAGATAAACATTAATTATCATATTTATACTTGGACAATTATTTTACTTTACTAGAAAATGTAAAAAAGTTTCAGGAAAGCTATATGTTTATGTAAAAATCTGATAATATTTACGGGGATAAGTGATAAGGGAATAAAAAATGATTTATGAACTCGTACCAAACGAATTACATGATGAATTTAAAGCTTTTCATCATGACCTAGAAGAAATAACATCGCAACATGTGCAATCTTGTCCCTTCTGTAAAAAAACTGAATTCTATATAATTCGTTCAAAACCTAATAAAACATATCGTTGTAAAGACTGTCATAAATATTTTACCGTTTCAACCAATACTCCTTTCTATCGTTTAATGCCCTATAATTGGTTAGAGTTTATTTTTACCAACCGAATAAATAAAATGGGCTATAAAGAAATTGCGGACCGACTAGAAACATCGCTCGAAAAAGTTATACGACGAGATCGAGCTATTATTAACTATCTTCAAAGCTATTATCCATCATTACATAACTGGTATACACATCAAAAACAAACAAAACTAATGCCATCTTTAGTGGAACAATACAATACCATTAAAGATAAAGTAACTGCCTTATTGAATGAACAAAATCCAACTTGTAAACACTGCGGTTCTAACGAAACAACCAAAATTGGTTCTCGCACTTGCTATCGCTGCAAACGGTGTCGACATAGCTTTAGTCTTTTAAGCAACACTAGTTTAAACCGTATACCCAAACCTGAATTGTGGTTACAATTCATTGAGTTACTTGTTTCTGGGGCTAATAACTCACAAATAGGAAAAGCTTTAAATTTACACAATGATACAGTACGTAAATGGCGCTCTGCTTGGTACTATATGATGAAAGATTGGCAATGTGAAGCACTTGCAGTATGGTGCAAAAATAAATAAGAAAACAGGATAAAAGGAAAATAGAACTATGAGAAAAAATAATTTATTTTTATATACGTGCATAATTAGCAGTACAATACTAATTAACGGTTGCGATGATAAAAAAACATCTGACAAAAAATCCTTACCACAACTACCAACAGCAGTTATTAATAGCTACCTTTTCCATACTGAGCCAGAGCTCTTACCATTTAGTAAAATGATTAAACAACAGCATATTCAAGGCTCATCAACTAAGATAATTAACTACAATGACAAAGGCTTTGTAGCTAATTATGATTTAGAAGGGCTACATGGCGAAATTAACTACGACACAGCTAAATATAGCTACGGCATGGGCGATACCAGAAACGTTTACGATATTACTTTTGATTCTTCACAAAATATACTAGGTATGAAAAACAATGAAAATGATATCGTCGCAAGTTCAGAGTTCGATGAACAAGATCGTTTAGTTGAAACAACTCTATCGCATTTTGCAGAAAATAATATCATTTTTAACAGCAAAATTATTTATGACAACAATCGTGTAGAACTCGTGTTATATAATGCCTATATTCCTGTAGATGAAAAAACAAAATTCCCTGTGTTGGCTCAAGAAAAAGAATTTGTATATAACGCAAACAATCAATTAGAAAAAACTATTATCAAAACCTTTAAACTATCATCAAATGGAGACATCATCATTAATGATAAAAACGAACAAGAGGTAGAACTAATAGAAACTTGTACTTATTCAGATTATAATCCAAACAGTGATTGGACTAAAGCTGTGTGTATTACAACAGGTGACGAATCAAAAACAGTTAATCTAACAAGAACAATTCAATATAATTAGTCATTGCCATATTCATCATATTCGCGGCAAAGTATAATTGTATCCTCAATTAAGCGTCTAGCAATGGTGCCATACTCAGGAATTTTAGGTAACTCTGTATAATGGTACCAATTTGCTTCAATGAGTTCGTTTTTATCTACCACTATTTCACCGCTATCATAATCAGCTAAATAAGCCATCATTAATGAATTTGGAAATGGCCAAGGTTGCGAACCAACATAACGAATATTTTTAATTTTTATTTTTGATTCTTCAAATACTTCTCGTTCAACGGCTGTTTCCATTGTTTCACCGATTTCAGTAAAACCAGCTAAAACGGTATATAAGTTATCTTGATTATGCCTAACATGTTTTGCTAATAAAATTTTATTATTATGACGAATTGCCACAATAATAGATGGCGAAATTTGTGGATAATAACGCTCTTTACAGTGATCGCATAGACAACACCATTCTGTGCTACTAATATACATCTCATGCCCACAATATCCACAATATTTATGGGAACGATAAAATTCAGAAAGTTGCACAGCCCGACCAGCTAAATTAAATAATGATTGATCTGTTCTATCAAGTAATGAACGAACTGAACTCATCGCATTTTTCATTTCATCACAAATCAGCCAAGCTGTTTGCCCATTCCATTCACCTATTGGTTGAGCAAGTTTATTGGTAAAACCAAATTCATCAGCACACCCAACAGGAACTTCACCATTAGGCAGCCATAATCGTCCATTAGCACTTACAAACCAATAACCGTTTTCATTACCTATCAAATTAAATTGTTGCTGTATATTCATATTATTAACACCAAAGATAAAAACAAAAAAGGAGGATTACTCCTCCTTTTAATCAATACTATTTCTTTTTCTTCTCGTGAAGACCCTTTTTCTCAAGTTCCCAGTAAATAATTCGTTGCTGAGCAATTGTGAATAAGTTACTGACGATATAATATAAAACCAAGCCTGATGGGAACCATAAGAAGAACAACGTAAAAATTAATGGCATATAAGTCATTAATTTTTGTTGTAGTGGATCGGTAACAGGTGTTGGTGACATTTTCTGAATTAAAAACATACTGACACCCATTAATAAAGGCAAAATATAGTATGGATCTTGCGCTGATAAATCATAAATCCAAAGCGCAAATGGCGCATGTCGTAGTTCAACTGTACTACTTAACATATAGAACAATGATAAAAAAATCGGCATTTGGATAATTAATGGCAGACAACCACCTAATGGATTCACTTTTTCTTGCTTGTAAAGCGCCATTGTTTCTACACTAATTTTTTGCCTATTATCACCATAACGCTCTTTTAAAGCTTGTACGCGAGGCTGTAACAACTTCATTTTCGCCATTGAACGATACTGAGCACGAGTTAATGGGAATAAAATACCTCGAACAATAAATGTGATAACAATAATTGAGAAGCCCCAGTTACCAACAAAACTCTGAATAAACTTCAACAAATAAAACAACGGTTGTGATAAAAACCATAACCATCCATAGTCAACAACTAAATCAAGATGATTGGCTGTTTCTTTCAATTGGCTTTGAATTTCTGGTCCTAACCATAATTTTGCACCAATAATTTGTGAACTCCCCGCAGGAATAACTGCTGATTCACTTTTGAAACCAATTGTTGCTTGAGAATTATTAGTCGTTGCACGAGAATAAAATAGATTATTTTTATCCTGTGCGGGTACCCATGCGGAAGCAAAATAGTGTTGCAACATCGCAATCCAACCCGTTTGAGTCTCAACCGATAAAGCTTTATCTTTGATATCATCAAAACTGTATTTACTATAATTAGAACTAGAACTAGAGTAAGCTGTACCACGGAATGCGCTTTGTCCTAATCCACTACCACCTTCGGTTGGAATATCATCAGGTAATTTAATTGTTTGTTTTAATTGACCATACATGGCAACATCAACAGGTGCACTGCTTTGGTTATTAATATCATACTGAACATCAATAGAATAACTACCACGGTGTAATATATAGTATTTAGTATAACTTACACCATTAACTTGATAAGTAAGAGGAACACGCAATTCATCTTGCCCATCAGCTAAAACATATTCTGACTTTTCAGTTTGATAGACTGGACGTTTTGATCCTTGATTTGCATTATCAGGACCATCCTTACCTGTTAATCCGCTTTCAGCAACATAAACAAAATCTGGACGAGATGTTAATAATTGGAAAGGCGTACCAGAATGAAGCGTTTGCTCATATTTCAATAATTGTGCAGCCTGAACATCCCCACCATAAGTATTAATAGTGAGTGACAGCACATCTGATTTTACAGTAATTGTTTTACCTACTGCGCCAGCTATTGAGCCATCATCACTTTGTTGTGTTAATTGGTTTTCGATCGGGGGTTTAGGTGTGTGATCTTCTTCCCACGCTTTCCAAATAAAAAAAGATACAAAAAGTAAAGCAATGACTAAAATATTACGTTGAGATCCCATTAGTGTTTTTCTCTATTGGTTTTAATTTTTGGAGGAACAAAATCTTCTCCTCCTTCATGTAAAGGATGACATTTTAATACACGTTTAACGGTTAGCCAACCACCTTTTATTAATCCAAAGCGTCTCAGTGCAATTATTGCATACTGTGAACATGTCGGTGTAAAGCGACATTTAGGACCTAATAAAGGACTAATAAAACGTTGATAAACACGAACAAAAAACACAAAAACATTAACTATCATATAGTTAAATGCATAAATATGCTGTTTAATAATCAATTTAAATTTATTCAAGCCTCGTATTTGGCTATGATTCGTTGGCATAATTTATTCAGTGTTTCAACGAGTTGCTGATTATCTAAGTCGATAACTGGCTGTTTGGCCATCACAATAAAATCAATATTAGGAAATTGATGTTGATGAAGCCGAAAATACTCTTTAGCCAGTCGCCTTATACGATTACGCTCATGAGCTCGTTTCACTTGTTTTTTAGCTATAGCAAACCCTAACCGCATATGATTGTAGTTATTTTTTCGTGCAACTAAAGTTAAAAACGGAGAACCAGCCCGAATGGACTCTTGGAAGACATGATTGAAATCAAAGGGAGTTAACAACCGCAACTCCCGAGGAAAAGTGAACTTAATCACCCAACTTTAAATCAGCTAGCAACAGTTAAACGAACACGGCCTTTAGCACGACGGCGAGCAAGAACTTGACGACCGTTTTTAGTTGCCATACGAGCACGGAAACCGTGAGTTCTATTGCGTTTTAATACTGATGGTTGAAATGTGCGTTTCATGACGATTTATATCCAAATCTAATTATCAACAGGTTGCAGAGTAAAAACTCCACAGCATTAATTAAAGAGGTCGGAATTATAGTGCCTATTTTATTTTTCGTCAATGAGATTTTTACAGATAAATCCCATTAACCCTTAATTACCATACGATAAAATAAAATAGAATAAATAGATTATAAAATAATAAGTTATAACTAAAAAAACAATTAACTAATTCCAAAAAGTAAGTACTTGTTTACTTTTCTCACCACCGATTTCGCGCGCTAATTTAGGCACTAAATAACCAGATACTTGCTCGGCAAGCTGTTTCATTATTAATTTAGCTGAGTTATCATCAACTAGAAAATGAGCAGCTCCTTGTACTTTATCTAATAAATGAATGTAATAAGGCAAAATGCCAATATCAAAAAGTTTATTACTTAACTGAGCCAAAACATTGGCATTATCATTAATATTTTTCAGTAATACACTTTGATTTAGCACAATCACGTCACTCTTTTTTAAAAGCCCAACTGCGTCAGCAACTGCATTATCAATTTCATTTGAATGATTAATGTGAGTAATTACTACAATTTGCAACCTACTTTCAACAAATAACCGACAAAGTTCAGCCGTTACTCGTGAAGGAATAACAACAGCCAAACGCGTATGAATCCGTAAACGCTTAACATGAGGGATTTTTTCAAGTGCATTAATCAAAAAAGCCATTTCATGATCTTTTGCCATTAACGGATCACCTCCTGATAAAATAATTTCATCAAGTTCAGGATGATTTGCAATATATTCAAGCGCAATGGCAAGATTCTTCTTAGATCCTTGATTATCATGATAAGGGAAATGCCGTCTAAAACAGTAACGGCAGTTAATTGCACAAGCGGTCTTAGTGATCAATAATGCCCGATTGTGATACTTATGCAATAATCCAGGAATGGCATTATCTTGCTCTTGTAATGGGTCATGACTATACCCTTCAACTTTTAATAACTCCCTATCATCACAAAGCACCTGTAACAAAAGTGGGTCATTACTATTACCCTTTTCCATTCGATTAATAAAAGCCCTAGGAACTCGAAGCGGAAACGCCTTTTTTGCTTGTTGCATGCGGATTGAAATGGTATTGGGATCTAGTCCTAAATAGGAGTATAAAACGTTGATATCTGTCACAACATTGGCCAGATCAAAAATCCACTCATCTTTATTATTTGGTAGTTCAACTTTTTGCTGTATAATACGACTCATTTTTTGTAATTCAGAATTTTAGTTGGAGCTTTTATGGCATCTTATAGTACTAATGAGTTTAAAGCTGGTCTTAAAATAATGCAAGACGGCGAACCGTGTGTCATTGTTGAAAATGAGTTTTATAAACCAGGTAAAGGTCAATCTATTAATCGTGTAAAAATTAAAAAATTACTTTCAGGCAAAACTGTCGACAAAACATTCAAATCAGGCGAATCAGTTGAAGCCGCTGACGTTGTTGATATGAATTTAACTTATCTTTATACCGATGGTGAATTTTGGCATTTTATGAATAACGATACATTTGAGCAACTTTCGGCTGACGCCAAAGCGGTTGGCGACAATGCAAAATGGTTAGTTGATCAAGCGGAATGTATTTTAACTTTATGGAACGGCCAACCGATTGCAGTAACACCACCAAATTTTGTTGAACTTGAAGTAATCGAAACTGATCCAGGTTTAAAAGGCGACACAGCAGGAACAGGTGGTAAACCAGCAACATTATCAACAGGTGCAGTTGTTCGCGTGCCTTTATTTGTACAAATTGGCGAGATCCTTAAAGTAGATACCCGTTCAGGTGAATACGTATCACGCGTAAAATAAATTAACATTTATCGCAGAACAAGAGAGGTTGCACTAACCTCTCTTGCTCATCTAAGCAGCATAAATTTAATCTTACTGTTTTACGCCAATCCAATGATTAAAACCTTTTAAAATCTATCCAAATTTAATTATCAACACAATTTTTACATACCCAATAAAAAGTATAGTTTTAAGACAGCAACTAAATAAAATATCATTACTTTTCAAATATGTTAAAATTCAAATAAAATAAGATAAGGAAATAGAATGATAACAATTAATATGTTAACTCAGAATAAAAAGCTATCTGATTTTGAGGATGTAATAGAAATCTTTGATAAAATTTATGAATATATACCTTGCGAATCTGATCTAAGCACAAAGCTGGATCGCGATGCCTTTTATGCTTTTGTTGTCATTCATACCATCAGCCACTGGCAAAGTGATGGTTGGTGTAATCTTTTATGGAATTATGCTACAGCAAAATATATCGTACCCGCAATGAAAGCGGTAAATTTACCACAAATTGCAGATGCTTTTGAACAAGTAGAACAAACTTATCCCTTTTCCTATTCAGAATGTGAAAATGAAAAAGAATTATGTAGTTTAGCCAATTTTATTGAAAACCCACGGCAAAAGCGCAAATATATTTCTTCAGAAAGATTATTAGCCATTTCGGAAGAACAACGTCAAACCTACTCAAAAAATTTTATCACTAAATTAAAAATATTAGATGATCTGGTTACACCTTTATGGGATTATCAAGCACCAGAACAGGAAGTCTGGCGACCTGTCATTCATTTTATAAATCAACATATACAAAAGTAATCTATAACGATCTAATCCCAAAAAAGTAAGGGGGGGCACAACCGACCATCTTAATTAATCTTTAATGGACAATATTTTGTGGTAAATTTGAACACATTCCCGAATATCCAAACTAAAATTATTTTACCTTTTCAGCGCTACACACTAATTTAGCAAGTGTTCCTTGTTGCTGATCTTGGGTATAAATTGCCCAACAAGTTTTCAGCGAGGCATCAATAGGCTTTATCAGTTGTACTTTGTTATTATAGCTATAATTGCAGCTAGCCCAAAAGCTCAATTTATTGGTATCATTACTACCATCTAACAACCAAACTGCCTTATATTTTTTCCCATTTATTGTCGCTGGCTTAGGTTTTATTTGTTTTGCGGAATCGGCTGATTTTCCTGAATATACTTCTACTTGATTTAGTCGACGTAAAGAAGTACTGTGAGCAATATCTTCTGGCAAAATTAAACTATCAATTTTTTTCATATCATAGCCTTCTTCAGACACTTCCCAACCATCAGGTACAACTTCTAAATCAGGTTTAGAATATTTTATTGTTACCGATTCGGGACAAATTATCTCTTCATTTGCGTTAACTGAATCACAAAAACTTGCCCCTATTATGGCTATTGTTGCTAAATTTAAAATTTTATTTTTCACGTTTTCTATTCCTAATTAATCGTATAAAAATAAGATGATTTTGACTAATTAACATCATCTTATTAAAAAAAATGCATTGACTATTAGCTATCCAAGCCAAGGTTATTTTTACTGTCTAATTTACTCACTGTGAAAACTTAAACTAACTTTATCATCACGTTTAATAAAAAGATTGTGGACCTTCATGTATTTTTTTATCGCAATTTAGTTTTACTTTCATTTTACCTTTTGCATCTTTTGAAGTTATTACCCAACAAGTTTTCATGGTCGAATCGATACGTTTTATCAGGCGAACTCGATTAAATGAATAAGAACAATTAAACCAGTAGCCAGTATCATTGGATGTATTATAACTAGTATCAACATGCCATGAATGTTTATATTTTTTACCGTTAATAGTAATTGTAAAAGGTATCATCTGTCCTAAATTCACTGGTTTACCAGAATATACTTCACCATCATCAACCTGCAAAAACTGATTTTTTTGTTCGAATATTTGCCACCATTCAGGCAATATTTCTAGTTCCGTCGGAATGGATTTTACTTGAACTGAATCGGGGCAAGTTATCTCATAAATTGCGTTAACCGAAAAGGACATGCCAAACCCAGCTAATAATATTACTGTAATAGTAAAAATTTTATCTTTCATGTTAACTATTCCTTTTTAATCATAAAACATAATTTTTATTGGAAGATAATATAACTTTTTTAATAAGTTAATTCATTAATTAACTACATTATCTAATCGATTATTGATTAAGTATTATTACAAACCTAAGTTGTATTTTTAGTTTATTCTAGGGATTTTTAGTATTGTTATATTAGCAAACAAGATAATATCCTATCGTTAGAAAACTTTTCTTTGCTAGCTTAATTTAAATATAATCGCCTTCATCAATTAAGAAAGACAACGATAGTTAAGTGAACTAATTTAAGCTAACTAATAGTATTTATAGAATATGAGTTGTGACTATCAAGGCAGAAAATTACTTAAAAAATAAGCGATATATCTTACTTGTTGATAGATAATAAATGCACAAATTCAAGGCTCTATTCACACTAAACAGAGCCTAGAGACACTAATCAACAATCACTCGCCCATTCAAAGGTTGCGTTGGACGATTATTGTTGTGATGCATGATTGAGTGGAATTTTTCGATTTGTTCAGCAGATGCACTGCTTTCTTGTTCTAACACAATCCATCGAACGCCTTCAGTACAAGGTGGAGTTGTTAGTGAACCGCTAAAGCGGTAAAAATCCAATCTATTTGGCAATAAAGCCTTAATATCGACTGATTGAGATAATGTGGCGGTACTGCCTTCGTCTTCTGGCATTTGTTGCCAAGCTTTCGCTAATTCAGGATTAGGTTTTCCTTTATTAAACATCAAGGCAACAACCGTTAAGTCGCCATTTTTGTTTTTATAAACAAAATGAGCTTCCATCGGGAAGTATTTGCCTTTAATTTTATTTTCGCTTGGCGTATGAAAATGGAATTGTTGTAACGTAAACAGCTCGTTGTCAATTTCAAGCGTATTGCCATCATTAACATTAACTTGAATTGTATGACCGTTATTAATGATTTCCTGCTTGCTTAGTTTAAACGTCAGTTTAAGTTTATCGTGGTGCGTTTTAAAAACATGTTCAATGTTAATTGGTGATTGATTTTTTCCTGTTTCGCAGGTTGAAAACTCTGGCGAAAGGTGTCCCCAATTTTCTGGATTATTTTCGCCTTCATAACCCCAATGAAGGGCAGGTTCTGTTGCAGCACAAGATAGACTGGTAACCATTAAAGCCACAATTATTGCATTAAATTTCATCTTGGTTTTACAGCTAGAAAGTGATTAATGGAACCAAATTATACGCCACAAAAAATTACCTTACTAGAATCGTATATCATCACTTTTTAATATTTTTATAAAAAAAATGTTTGACATTTAAACAAAAAAGTAAGCTACAAAATAACCTGTTTTATTTGTTGCTAATTTTACTCAATATTTATTATGATAATATTTAATTATATTAAGTTATCATTGCTTTGGCATCATCAGTCAGAAGCTTTTTTGACTTTTAGTCATTAAAATACTAGCCTCGCAGGCTCTGCCAGCTCGGCGCCCCAACTTGCGCGGGGGCTTTATTCTTGTCTATATTGTCCCCTCAAGCACCATAACCTCCCCCCGCGCCCTAAGGATTAAGGACTAAACGCTAAAAACTAAGGTGCGGTGCAAACGCCACGGCGGAAGAAGTTGTCATCATCATCGCGGGTGAGGATGGCGCCGGTGTACATGGCGACACGGAGCTGGTTGCTACCTGAAGCGTCGCTCGTCCAGTATACGTGGGTGATGAAGCGCGTATCAGTGAGGTAGATACCCAGGTCGCCCCACTCCGTGAAAAAGCCAGCGCCTATGTGACGCTGGAAATGATTACCTGATGAACTAGGTGTGGCGCCTACTGCGCCTTGACACCAACTTCCTGAACCCCGACCAGAACAAACTGCATTGGTTAAATCTCTTACCCGTGGCATTCGATAACCCAAACTATTACACCATGTGGTTTGATTAGAAAGGCTAAACCCGGGGGGACCTCCCCGACTGACGAACCACTGCCTTAATACAAATCCATATTTTACTACCTCATCACCAGTATTAATATCTCTACCCACTAACTCAAACGTCTGTGGTAACTGTGGCTTAGCTATTCGATTAGGATTAGGGTTGTTCCATTGATTTCTTGCCTCTGGACCTGTTAGCATAACACGAGCTACGGTTTTTCCTTTATTCCAAGGAGCCCAGTGATCAAGATATTCAACATTTGCCACTGTTGCAGTAATTCCCCCCAAAGTAACGGGTTCCCATGTTAATTCATTTATATCTACTCCACTTATGAGTAAATCAAAATATAAATTATGCGCACCCGTGGTCGGGAAATTTAGGTTGTATGATTCAGGATTGGTTGATTGAACTAAGAAGCCTTTATTTTGATTCCATATGTCAGCTGGACCTCCGTATTCACCATAACCCAAAATTAGATTTGGCCTTGCATAATGGATAACTGGCGACTCTGGTAGCATTATTGCATCACTACGATTACCCGCTCGAGCCTTTTTACCATTCGCCTGAACATTCCATGACGATGACAATAATAACAGTGCTAATACTAGCAAAGCTGTTTTAGGTGATTTGAACGATAATTTCGATAATTCGTTGAGAAATAATTTGGAAGGTATAAATAAGTTTCGTGAAAAAACTCGTCGAATAAGATTATTTGATAAATTTAAGACATAGGTTTGCCAGTGCTGGTGTCTGGTGTCTGGTGTCTAAAATGATAATGCATTATGGTTCACCCGTCAAGTAATTATTTGTTTTATTTATATTTTTATAATTATTTGCTTGTTTAATAAGCTTGTTTTCCTATAGCGATAAAAGTATAATCATTTTAAAAATTGTTGGCTAGTTTTTTGGCGGACTTTTTTGTAAAGAAATGTAAAGATGAAAATAATTCAACTTTAGGGATAGGGAATTTTTTGCACATTATCGACTGTCGATAACTAAAACTGTTTAGTATTTCAATCAGGGAGGTGTCGCTAGGCATTATGAAATTTTGCATAAAAATAACCTAATTTGGACAATATCACTGATATTATTAACTTGCGTAAAAGGCCAAAATGTTCTAAACCCTACTAAGCTTAAGAAGCATAAAAAATAAAAATGTTCAGGCTGTTATACGTTTAACTATAGGAATTAAAGCTTGATTATATTGAATATCTTTTTCAAAATATAATTTACACATAATACAAAGGAGGTATAGGTGTTATTTTCAATTACAAGATTTATTACTGGCGGATGTTTGCCACTTTTGGGGGCCTTTTCTTTTTGCAGTTTTTTATTCAAAAATTATTATATTGGACTCATATTTATCATTATTGGCGTTTTAGCTTACTATCTGGTATTTATTAAATACACAAATGTTATTATTAATAAACATATTAAAATTTTTAAAAGTGAGTTTAAGGATGAGTTTGTGCGTTCAAATTTTTATTGCGATAAAACCTACGAAAATTTTATGTATTTTGATCGAATGAACAAACAAATCTGCTTTACAGATAAAGATACAAATAAAATTGTATCAAGGCTTAATTATGATGATTTATTCTCAGCTAAATTTAATTCTCATCCTCATTTTACTATTAAATTTAATTTTCATTCTTATTTTATTATAGAATTTGATTTTCATCCTTATGTTATTATGAAATTTAAATTAATAAACCAAGAGATAGAAATTAAATTTAATTATTTTTCAAAAGATTATATTTCATTAAGAACAAGATTTTCTCGATTAACAACTATTTATGAATAATTAAGTTATTTAGACAGTAATAACGTTGCTTTTAGTGTACAAAGTATCTGTTTAGCCTCAAAGATTCGAGGCTATCACACGAGTAATTTAAAAATATCTTAGAATTTGTTAATTAACGGTGTAGACGATAAGGTTCATCCACCACAATAAAATCTTTTTCTTGCATTGCCTCACTTATCCATTCTTTAACACTATGAGTTTGACAAATAGTGTTAATGTAGTTGGTTAACGTTGCCGATGTTTTGATACCGAAATTTTTTAGCCTTAAACACATTGGTGCATAGAAAGCATCAGCAATAGTAAATTCACCAAATAAGTAGTTAGATTGAGGTAATTTAAAATTTAAGAAAGAAGATAATAATTCATCAACAAGAGAAATTTCATTTTTGACATCAGCATGATCACGTAAAATAATTTGCCCAATTTCGAAAAACTCAGCTTCAATATTCATTGGTAAATGTTTTCTAATAGCAGAAAATCCTGAATGCATTTTAGCCACTAAACTGCGAGCATTAGCTCTTTTTTTAGTATCTATCGGCCATAAAGCTAAGTTGGGATGTTTTTCAGCCAAGTATTCACAAATAGCCAAAGAATCAGATATCACCACATCATTATCAACTAAAATTGGTACTGTACCATATTTCGATATTGAGGATATTGTTGCTTTAAAAGCAGATTTATCGTCAAGGTTATCAAATCTAACAAACTTTTCATCAAAAGGAATACCAAAGTGTTTCATTACAACCCAAGGGCGCATAGACCACGTTGAATAGTTTTTATTACCTATATAAAGTTTGTAATTCACTTTCAATCTCCATCCAATTCAGTAATGTAAAGTTTGTTAATATTTATCTACTTGCTTAGTTTTATTGGTAAAGAATTTTAAGAATGATTATTTTTATTACAAATAAACCACATGAGTGCCTTTTTCGGGTTGAAAAGTAGCTTTGCCAAATTCATCTAAGAAATAAGCAATATGATCGGCTTTATCCCCTACTAATCGTCCTTTTACTTTGTTCCATGTCATGAGGACTATCATGGCATCAGGTTCACAGCAAATTAACATGGGTTGTTGAAATTCTTCGTTCCAATAAAATTCACCTCCGTATATTTTATGGGCGGTGAGCAATAAATAACATCCGTATTCTTGCGATATCATGTTGAGTTGTTCTTCTGGAATGCTAAAGTTTTTTTCAGCCAGCTCACTGATGATCATTTCAACAACCGTAATACTTTTTTCAGAGTAATCGAGCTGATTAATGCTCCATTTTGGACTATTTAATATCGCATTTTGTGCCCATGCTTCGATCTCTTGATATAATTCATTTTTTTGTTCAGTCATTTTTATTCACTTCGCTATTGAGTTTAATCTGTTCTAATTGCTTAACACTTTGCCACGCGTCTTCCATTTGTTCAAGCGTTGCATCAATTAAAGATAAGTTTTTTTGTTTGAGTATCGATTCTACTTGTTGAAATCGTCGGGTAAATTTTTTATTGGCTTGCTGTAAACAGAGTTCTGATTTAACCTTTAAATGTCTAGCTAAATTGACAGTCGCAAACAATAAATCACCAAGTTCTTCCTCAATTTTTTGTGGATCTTGTTTAGTGCGTTCTAATTCTTGCTCGACTTCACCAATTTCTTCTTTTACTTTATCAAGCACAGGTTTTATATCATGCCAATCAAAACCAACCGAGGCACAACGCTTTTGAATTTTTTCTGCTTGCATTAACGCTGGTATTGCTTGGGGTATATCGTCAAGCAATGAGTATTGCGCTTTTTGGTCTCGTTCTTTTTGTTTAAGTTGTTCCCAGTTAGTTTTTTCATTCTTTTTTTCAGTAAAAATATGAGGATGACGATAAACTAATTTATCTACAACCGATAAACAAATCTCATCAAAATTAAAGCTTCCTTGTTCTTGGGCTAAATCAGCATAAAAGACAATGTGAAATAGTAGATCACCAAGTTCTTTTTTTAGCTCATCCATGTCTTGTTTATCAATTGCATCTAAAACTTCATAGGTTTCTTCTAAAGTATACGATTTTAGTGATGCAAAAGTTTGTTGCCGATCCCATTGACAACCATTAACAGGATCACGAAGTTGTTTGGTTATGGCTTGTAAGCGTTGTAATGCGTTCAAAATATCTCTCATAAATCAATCATTGATTGAACTATTGTAAATGGTTTCATAGCAAAACGGTTACTCTTTTAAACATTGGCGCTTATATATTTTGCTATTATTGATAATTATTTCACCAAAAATAATAATATAAATTGTAAAAATAGCCTTAAAGACGGAACTTCTAGCCGATAAATGTGAATTAAGTATATAATACCTGCTTATTAATTTAACGTTATTAAACAATATGAATAATTTACGCGAGCTTACTTTAAGAGGTACCATTCTCGGCGCTCTTATTACTGTTATTTTTACTGCATCGAATGTTTATCTTGGCTTAAAAGTTGGATTAACTTTTTCGTCAGCAATCCCTGCTGCAGTAATTTCAATGGCTGTATTGAAACTGTTTTCAGGTTCAACTATTTTAGAGAATAATATGGTGCAAACTCAGGCATCAGCAGCTGGCACTTTATCTTCAATTATTTTTGTGCTACCAGGGTTGTTAATGATTGGTTATTGGCAACACTTTCCTTTTTGGCTAACCTTTGCAATATGTGCCGCAGGCGGAATGCTTGGGGTTTTATTTTCAATTCCTTTACGTCATGTAATGGTCGTTAAAAGTAATTTACCTTATCCTGAAGGTGTGGCTGCCGCTGAAATTTTAAAAGCTGGATCTAAAACCGATAATAATGAAGCTAATGATGGGCTAAAAGATATTTTATTTGGTGGCGTGATTGCATCCATTGTTAGCCTTTTTACTAATGGTTTTCGTGCGTTATCAGAAAGCACTGCTTATTGGTTTACTGCTGGTAAGTCTATTTTTCAACTGCCTATGGGGTTCTCATTAGCTTTACTTAGTGCTGGTTATTTAATCGGAATTATGTCTGGAATTGCTATTTTAATTGGTACTATTATTGGTTGGGTATTTGGCGTTCCAATTTTAAGTGCAATTACCGATTATGATACTAGTCAACCGTTATCTGAAGTTGCTATGGGATTTTGGGCAAAAGATATTCGTTTTATTGGTGCAGGGGTAATCGCAATTGCAGCCGTTTGGACATTACTCACGTTAATCAAACCGATGGCCGAAGGGTTAAAAATCTCGTTTAAAAGTATGCGTTCAGATGCGTCTGACAGTGATATTGCATCAACCGAGCGGGATTTATCACCTAAAACTATTTTAGTCATTATGGGCAGTATGTTAGCTATTTTGTTAGTGACATTTTATAGCTTCATTGGCAATAGTGGGTTATCAGCAGGCGTCGCTTGGACATTAGTTTTTTGCGCTGTATTATTTGCTTTTATTATGGGTTTTTTAGTGGCTGCCGCTTGTGGTTATATGGCTGGACTTGTTGGCTCATCAGCAAGCCCAATATCAGGAATAGCAATTGTTGCTGTGGTTGTCATTTCATTGATCTTATTAGGTTTAGGCGAAGCTAATGGTATGCTATCTTCTATTGAAGGTTCTAATTTTGCAACCGCACTTGCGCTCTTTACAACTAGTGCTGTATTGGCGATCGCTTGTATTTCAAATGATAATTTACAAGACCTAAAAACAGGTCATTTGGTTAATGCTACCCCTTGGAAACAACAAGTCGCATTATTACTTGGCTGTGTTGTTGGTGCAATTGTTATTGCGCCTATTTTAGAGATTTTATATAACGCTTATGGCTTTACTGGTGCTTTACCTCGCCAAGATATGGATGTAAGCCAAGTTTTAGCTGCACCACAAGCAACATTGATGACAACAATTGCTAAGGGAATTTTTGCTCATCAACTTGACTGGACGATGATTTTAATAGGACTTGCTTTAGGTGCTGCTATTATTATTGTTGATTTAATTCTTGCCCAAAATAAATCTAATTTTCGCATACCTGCTCTTGCTGTTGGGTTAGGCATTTATTTACCGCCAAGCATTACAACACCAATTATTATTGGTACTTTTTTATCATGGATAATTAAACGTAATGCGTACAAAAAAGCCCAAGCGCAAAATTTAGATCCAGAAGAACAATACAAAAAAGTTGATCGTAAAGCGGCGCTAATTGCATCGGGCCTGATTGTTGGCGAGAGCTTAGTTGGCGTGTTATTGGCTATTGTAATTGTGATTAGTATCACCAATGGCGGAAATGATGCTCCACTCGCAATACCGTTCGATTTAGGTATGTTACCGCAACTTTTAGGGCTTTTTGTTTTTGTTGGTATATGTACGTTCTTTATCCGTCGTGCTTTATCAGCAATTAAGAAATAGTCCTATTGAATAATTAAATTTAAGCCCTTTTCGTTTCAACAAAGGGCTTTTTTGTTTGAATTGATTGTTTTATAACGTTCCTGATTTTAGATGATTAAAACAATTTTTATTAACCTACTTTATTTTGAATAATAGACATAAATATCATGATAGTTTTTGATTCGATCCAAGTGCGCCGTGGCGTTAACCTGCTATTAGATAATGCATCAGCAACCATTAATCCTCAACAAAAAGTGGGGTTAGTGGGTAAAAATGGCTGCGGAAAATCCACCCTTTTTTCGCTAATTAAAGGTGAAATCCAAGCTGATGCAGGCACATTGAGTGTTCCATCTCACTGGCAACTGGCTTGGGTTAATCAAGAAACACCAGCCTTGGATATTCCTGCGATTGAATATGCGATTGATGGCGATCGTGAATATCGTCAATTAGAAAAGCAGTTAAATATTGCCAATGAGCAAAATAATGGTCAACAAATTGCGGTCATTCATGAAAAGCTTGATACCATAGATGCATGGACAATTCGTGCACGAGCTGCAACATTATTACATGGATTGGGGTTTTCTAATGAGCAACTAATGTCACCCGTTAAATCCTATTCTGGTGGTTGGCGAATGCGATTGAATTTGGCACAAGCGTTAATGTGTCGTTCTGATTTATTATTGCTTGATGAACCAACCAATCACCTTGATTTAGATGCTGTCATTTGGCTTGAAAAATGGCTAAGCAACTATCAAGGAACTTTAATTTTAATTTCTCACGATCGTGATTTTTTAGATCCTTTAGTCAATAAAATTATTCATATTGAACAAAAAAGTTTATTTGAATACACTGGTAACTACTCCTCATTTGAGATTCAACGATCTACAAAGTTAGCACAACAACAGTCTCTTTATGAAAGCCAACAACTCAAAGTTGCACACTTACAAAATTATATCGATCGCTTTAGAGCCAAAGCAACAAAAGCTAAACAGGCGCAAAGCCGTATAAAAATGCTAGAAAGAATGGAACTTATTGCACCTGCGCATGTCGATAATCCATTTCATTTTAATTTTAAACCATCAGAATTCTTACCAAGCCCTTTGTTAATGATGGACAAAGTCGTAGCGGGTTATGATGATAAAATTATACTAGAAAAAATTAAGCTTAATTTAGTCCCTGGTTCACGCATTGGCTTATTAGGACGCAATGGTGCAGGTAAATCAACACTGATTAAATTGCTAGCTGGTGAACTTGCACCTAAAGAAGGCCATATTAATCTCGCTAAAGGTGTTCAATTAGGCTATTTTGCTCAACATCAATTAGAATATCTACGCCCCGATGAGTCACCACTTTGGCATTTAACTCAACTTGCTGAATCGAAAAATACAGAGCAAGAACTACGTAATTATTTAGGTGGATTTGATTTTCAAGGCGACAAAGTCACTGAGCCAGTTAAAACTTTCTCGGGTGGTGAAAAGGCGCGACTTGTTTTGGCTTTAATTGTATGGCAAAAACCAAATCTTCTTTTATTAGACGAACCAACTAACCACCTAGATTTAGATATGCGACAAGCATTGACTGAAGCGCTAATTGATTTTGATGGTGCATTAGTTGTGGTGTCACATGATCGCCATTTACTACGTTCGACCACCGATGAATTCTATTTAGTCCATGATCATAAAGTTGAACCATTTGACGGCGATCTTGATGATTATCAAAAATGGTTAGCCGAAGCACAAAAAGATGATAACCAATCAAATGACGAAATAAATTCACCCAAAAAAGAAAATACAAGTAATATATCAGCTCAAGATCGTAAAGAGCAAAAACGTAAACAAGCTGAATTACGTGCACAAATGCAGCCAATAAAAAAACAGTTACAAAAAGAAGAACAGATGCTTGATAAATTAACCCATCAATTAAAGCAAATTGAAGAACAACTGTCTGATCCTGCAATCTATGATGCGAGCAAAAAAAACGAACTTACAACTTTGTTACTAGAGCAAAGCCAACTTAAAAATCAATTAGAAGAAACAGAACTACAATGGTTAGAATTACAACAACAATTGGAATCGTTTAACTTAGATTAAATTGATCATTTCGGTTAATAGGCTTGAGGTAATGGCTATCCATTGTCTATAAGCCAGCTATTTAAATTCATAGGTTATCCTCGCCAATGTTATCGACGATATCATAGATGTACATTTTTGCCTGTTCAAAATCATATCCCTCAATACCAAAAACGGATGTGCAAGATATCATACCTTCAAGTATTAACATAATTAGGCAAGATGCTTGTTCACATGACTTTGTGCCTCCTAGACATTCAAAAATCCTATCTTGAATCCACTTTTTATGTTCACTAACAATAGCGCATATTTCTTCGCTTTTATTGTTATATTCAGACTTGGCTCGTACAAACATACAACCACGGTAATTATCATTCTTAAACCATTTTATATGCCATGAAATAATTGCATTGATTTTGTCTTTTTTTTCAGAAAAAACAGCGATAACATCTGCAAGTGATTTTTTAAAACAATCATTCCGCCTAAGTAACACTTTACTTACAAGCCCATTTTTGTCACCAAAATATTTATATAATGTTCTTTTTGATACACCTGCATTTTCTGCAATAAGCTCTAAACTAACAGGATGATAACCATATTCATTAAACAGCGATTCAGCCGCAGCAAGTATCATATCAACAATTTCGGGCTTCAATTTCATTTTTTATTATTTGTAATTGCTAGAATATTTTTGATTCTATCACAACAACTCTAATATAGTTAATTATAAATAATGTTTGACCTTTATAGTTAATAAATACACATTAAGTAAACGATACAGTTTACTTAATAGACTTACTAGTTTTATTAAAATCCCACATTAACCAAACAGGAGAGATTTATGCTAGAAAAATTAAAAGGAGGAGAGGTGATGTCACCTAAACCTAACGCAGTAGCTATATTGAGAGGATTTATTGGGGGTGCTTTAGGGATTTTAACTTTGCTCGTAATCACTCAGTGGGGAGATACATTAGCAATTATGGCTCCATTTGGTGCAACATGCGTCTTGTTATTTGCTGCACCTAAATATCCATTAGCACAACCAAGAAGTGTTATAGGAGGGCATTTTATTTCGTCTTTTATAGGTGTGTTGTTCATTAATTTATTTAGTAATGGAATTATACCGATAGCATTAGCAGTTGGGACATCTATCGCATTGATGCAGTTACTACGTGTAGTTCACGCTCCAGCTGGTGCAAACCCTATTTTAATCATGATGTCTGGAATTACTGACTATTCATTCTTGATAACACCAGTACTTATAGGTTCAGTTTTATTAGTCATGGTTGCTTTAATAGTTAATAATATAGGAATCGAAGCACGCTGGCCTAACTATTGGTTGGGATATCACTTTGATATGGGTAAAAGAATAAAAAAATCTAAAAAAGAATAGATTGCCTGTATTATATTAATAATAAATTATGATCCTATAGTGGTTTTATCTACCTTGGCGATTCACTTTAATAAAATATATTGGCAATAGAACTATTATTCTCAAATTTTCTAAAGGCATTATATTTCTTTCATAAAAACAAAAACCACAAGATAGACTCTTGTGGTTTTCTAAAAGATACAGCTAATTCAGTGAAAAACTATATCAAAAGATTAGCTTTTTTCAACTTGACTAAAATCTAGCTCTACAGGCGTTGAACGTCCAAAAATAGAAACCGATACTTTCAAGCGACTTTTTTCGTAATCAACTTCTTCTACTACACCATTAAAGTCAGCAAATGGACCTTCATTAACACGAACAAGCTCGCCTGGTTCAAATAGTGTTTTAGGGCGTGGTTTATCACCTATTTGTTGTAAACGATTCATGATAGCATCAACTTCACGTTGGCTGATAGGCGCTGGTCGATCCGAAGTACCACCAATGAATCCCATTGTTCTTGGTACACTTTTTACTAAATGCCAAGTTGCATCATTCATCATCATTTCAACTAGCACATAACCAGGAAAGAATTTACGTTCACTTTTACGGCGTTGACCACTTTTCATTTCAACAACTTCTTCAGTGGGTACTAAAACTTCACCAAATGCATCTTCCATATTATGTAATTTGATGTATTCACGTAATGATTGTGCAACCCTCGCTTCATACCCAGAATAAGCTTGAATAACATACCATCGCTTTTGTTGTGTTTCGCTCATATTAACGCCCTATTGATGTTAAATAAAAGATGACTAAACGGAATACTGTATCCATCCCCCAAAGCGCTAAACCAACAAAAAGTGTAATAGCTGCAACAAGTAAAGTTGTTTGTGCTGTTTCTTTACGTGTTGGCCATACAACTTTTCTTAATTCTTTTCTAGATTCTTGTAAAAATAACAAAAATGACTTACCCATGTTTGTTGTAATCGCAATTAACAGCGTTAATAACGAAATTACAACAACTGCAATAATCCGAACGATTGTATTAGGTTGATATATATCATTTGGTTCAGCAAAATAAAAATTTCCCCAAACAACAAATGCAATCAATACTAAAACTAAACACCACTTAAATTTGTCTAGAATAGTATTTGAATCTTGACTCTCGTTACTTACTAGCATATAAAACCCATAATTATGTTATTTATAGTAATATCTATTTTCCAAAATGCTCTTTTATCAAAAACATTTTGCTAAACAGACTAGATAAGAAAGGGCATCTATTGATACCCTTTCTATTGGTAGCTAATACTAGATTATTTAATAACCCTAGCAACAACACCCGCACCAACAGTACGACCACCTTCACGAATCGCAAAACGTAAGCCGTCTGCCATTGCGATTGGGTGAATTAATGATACTGTCATTTTGATGTTATCTCCAGGCATTACCATTTCTACACCTTCTGGTAATTCGATAGTACCAGTTACGTCAGTTGTACGGAAGTAGAACTGTGGACGGTAACCTTTGAAGAATGGAGTGTGACGACCACCTTCATCTTTGCTTAAAATATACACTTCTGATTCAAAATCAGTATGTGGAGTGATTGAACCTGGTTTTGCAAGTACTTGACCTCGTTCGATTTCTTCACGTTTTGTACCACGTAGTAATACACCAACGTTTTCACCTGCACGACCTTCGTCAAGTAATTTACGGAACATTTCAACACCAGTACAAGTTGTTTTAGTGGTTGGCTTGATACCAACAATTTCAACTTCTTCACCAACTTTGATTACACCGCGTTCAACACGACCAGTTACTACTGTACCACGTCCTGAAATTGAGAATACGTCTTCAATTGGTAATAGGAATGGTTTGTCGATATCACGCTCTGGCTCTGGAATGTAGCTATCTAATGCTTCTGCTAATTCAACAATTTTGTCTTCCCATGCTGCATCGCCTTCTAACGCTTTAAGCGCAGAACCACGAATTACTGGAGTATCATCACCTGGGAAATCATATTGAGATAGAAGTTCACGTACTTCCATTTCAACTAATTCTAATAATTCTTCATCATCAACCATATCACATTTATTTAAGAATACGATGATGTAAGGAACACCTACTTGACGACCTAAAAGGATGTGTTCACGAGTTTGTGGCATAGGACCATCTGTTGCTGCTACTACTAAGATAGCACCGTCCATTTGTGCCGCACCAGTGATCATGTTTTTAACATAGTCAGCATGGCCTGGGCAGTCTACGTGTGCATAGTGACGAGTTGGTGTATCGTATTCAACGTGTGAAGTGTTGATGGTGATACCACGTGCTTTTTCTTCTGGTGCGTTATCGATTTGATCGAATGCACGAGCTTGACCGCCGTATTTTTTAGCAAGTACAGAAGTAATTGCAGCAGTTAAAGTTGTTTTACCGTGGTCAACGTGGCCGATTGTACCAACGTTAACGTGGGGTTTTGTACGTTCAAATTTTTCTTTAGACATTTATCGTCCCTCAAATGTAATACAAATCGGTGGTGAATCACCACATTAACCAAGTATCATATTTAATATCAACATAATACTAACTTAAAATTAGCTCTGAATGATAACAGATAAAGTTACCGAGTGACAAGCTATAAAGCAGGCAAATTTGATATTTTTAGAAGTTTAGGAGATTAACAAGAATGGTGCTGATAGGCAGATTTGAACTGCCGACCTCACCCTTACCAAGGGTGCGCTCTACCAACTGAGCTATATCAGCAATTGGAGCGGGCAGCGGGAATCGAACCCGCATCATCAGCTTGGAAGGCTGAGGTAATAGCCATTATACGATGCCCGCATGTTCAAACTCGGCTACCTAAATGCTTCAATTAGCTATTGCTAATATTAGATGATGGTGGTGGGGGAAGGATTCGAACCTTCGAAGTGTGACACGGCAGATTTACAGTCTGCTCCCTTTGGCCGCTCGGGAACCCCACCCCGAATCTTTATAAATTTGTCTACTTAGGAAAATGGTGCCGGCTGCCGGAATCGAACTGGCGACCTACTGATTACAAGTCAGTTGCTCTACCTACTGAGCTAAGCCGGCCTAAGTGCTGCGCATTATGAACTAGAACATTTAACCTTGCAAGCAAAAAAAACAAATTTTATTTTGTTTGCTTAAAAATAAATCAAAAACATAAAAAAACCCGAAATTTATGCTTATTTCGGGTTTTATTTAGTTCAAAATAAACTTATGTTATTTCTTTTTAACTACATTTTTTTAGTTGTCCCTACACCTTTAGCCGCTGTTTGTACCGCTACATCTTCGCTAATATCGCCTTTGTCTTGATATGCACGACCATAATAAGTATCAAGAAGGATCTGTTTTAGCTCAGCAATTAGAGGATAACGTGGATTTGCACCAGTACATTGGTCATCAAAGGCATCAACTGCAAGCTGATCGACTTGAGCCAAGAAAGTTTTTTCATCCACACCAAATTCTTTAATAGAAAATGGAATATCAAGATCTTTTCTAAGTTGATCTAACCAACCAATTAATTTCTCGACTTTCTTCTCATCATTATCCGTAGCTGCGGTTAGACCTAAATGATCAGCAATTTCGGCATAACGGCTAACTGCTTTAGGATAACCATATTGGCTAAACGTACCTTGTTTAGTTGGTTTGTCGGTTGCATTAAAACGGACAACATTACTAATTAACATCGCATTAGCAACACCATGAGGAATATGGAATGCTGCACCAATTTTATGAGCTATTGAGTGACAAACGCCAAGGAATGCTTGAGCAAAAGCAACACCTGCTAACGTTGCTGCACTATGCACTTTTTCTCGAGCAATAGGATTTTTAGCGCCTTCTCTATAACTTGCTGGTAAATAAGCTTTAAGTATGCTTAGCGCTTGTAGCGCTTGCCCATCAGAAAACTCACTTGCCATAACTGATACGTAAGCTTCTAAAGCATGCGTTACAGCATCATAGCCTCCAGCAGCACAAAGTGAGCGAGGCATATTCATCACTAAATTTGCATCAACTATTGCCATATTAGGCGTAATAGCATAATCCGCTAATGGATATTTTTGACCTGTTGCATCATCAGTAACCACGGCAAATGGAGTTACTTCAGAGCCTGTACCTGATGTGGTTGTTACACAAATTAATTTTGCTTTTTGCCCCATATTTGGGAAGTGGCAAGCACGTTTACGAATATCCATAAAACGTAATGCTAGCTCTTCGAATTTAGTTTCAGGGTGCTCATATAAAACCCACATGATTTTTGCAGCATCCATTGGTGAACCACCACCTAACGCAATAATTGTATCTGGTTGGAATGCTTGCATTGAATCAGTACCCTTACGCACGACACTTAATGTTGGATCTGCTTCAACATCAAAGAAAGTTTCACAAATAACACCTTGTGCTTCTAATTGATCAGTGATTTGTTTTGAGTAACCGTTATTAAATAGGAATTTATCTGTTACTAAAAATACACGTTTTGCACCTTGCTCAACCACTTCACTTAAAGCTACTGGTAGTGAGCCACGTTTAAAATAGATAGAACTTGGTAGTTTGTGCCATAACATATTTTCTGCTCTCTTAGCGATTGTTTTCTTATTGATTAAGTGCTTCGGTCCAACATTTTCAGATACCGAGTTACCCCCCCAAGAGCCACATCCTAATGTTAAAGATGGCGCTAAATCAAAATTATATAAATCACCAATACCACCATGAGCCGCTGGTTGATTTATTAAAATACGGCAAGTTTTCATTTTACTACCAAAATAAGCAATACGTTCACGATTGCTATCTTGATCAGTATAAAGGACTGAAGTGTGCCCCATTCCACCCATTTCAACCAATTTTTCTGCTTTATCAACAGCTTCAGAGAAATCTTTAGCCTTGAACATAGCAAGCGTTGGAGAAAGTTTTTCGTGAGCAAACGGTTCAGATAAATCAACTTTACTTACTTCGCCAACAAGTACTTTCGAACCAGCTGGAACTTTAAGACCGGCCATTTCAGCAATTTTAGTTGCTGGCTGACCAACAATATTGGCATTTAAGGCGCCTTTGTCGTTTAAAATAATACCTTGTACTGCTTTAGTTTCTTTAGCATTTAAGACATATGCACCATATTGAGTTAATAAGCGACGTACTTCATCATAGACAGAATCAACAACAACAATTGCTTGTTCTGATGCACAGATCATCCCGTTATCAAATGTCTTAGACATAAGTACTGAGGCAACAGCACGTTTCAAATCAGCTGTTTCATCTATAACAACTGGTGTATTACCTGCACCAACACCTAACGCAGGTTTACCTGAACTATAAGCGGCTTTTACCATGCCTGGTCCACCAGTTGCTAAAATAGCAGACACATCATCGTGGTGCATTAATGCATTTGATAATTCGATAGATGGCTCGTCAATCCAACCAATAATATCTTTTGGTGCGCCAGCTTTAATTGCGGCATCTAATACAATTCGAGCAGCTTCAATAGTTGATTTTTTAGCTCGAGGATGTGGAGAGAAGACAATTGCATTGCGAGTTTTTAAGCTAATTAATGATTTAAAAATCGCAGTTGAAGTTGGGTTAGTTGTTGGAACAATTCCACAAATAATACCAAGTGGCTCTGCTATAGTAATAGTACCGAATGGTTCATTTTCAGCAACGACTCCACAAGTCTTATCGTGACGATATTTATTTAAAATATACTCAGCGGCAAAAAGGTTTTTTATGACCTTATCTTCGACAATTCCCATTCCTGACTCTGCAACAGCTTGTTGCGCAAGTGGAATACGTGCCGCAGCAGCGGCTGTCGCAGCTGCTACAAAGATTTTGTCGACTTGTTCTTGAGTATAAGTTGAATAAGTCTCCTGTGCCTTTTTGACTCGAGCCATTAACTCATTTAACTCATTCATGTTAGTTACTGCCATAGATTTCTCCTTGAAATTAAAAAATAAATCGGGATCGTTTGGCGTCTTCCTTGAAACTATTTAATGCTTAAGCATAATGACAAAACGAAATTGACGTTATCGTAAATCAGATTTTTACTTTATACAATAATATATTGAATAAAAAAAAGCATGTTACGAAAAGTAACTAATTTTTATGTATTTAGTCACTAAAAAAGAAATAGATATAAAAAAAGGAACCATTTTTATTCAAAAATGGTTATTATTAATGGAATTTGTTATGGAAGAAAAAGGACTAGTTTTAAAAAATTATGTGTTACACAATTTATTTAGCACATAACTAACCGCCACAAAACCAAAGGTGGCTGTAACTGTTGTAATTGCGCCGAACCCTGACTCACAGTCCATTTTTTTAGGTCCATCTGCTTCACTTTTTGTTAAACATACTTGTCCATTTTTAGAAGGGTACGTTAATTGCTCAGTCGAAAATACACAAGGAATGCCGTATTTACCTTTGCTATCTTTATTTAATTTATAATTATACTTTAGTTTTTCACGTAACTTTGCTACTAATGGATCTTGAATTGTCTTTGCCAAATCTGCAATTTTAATTTGGGTTGGATCTTTTTGTCCACCAGCTCCACCAATGGTAATCACTTTCAATTTTTGTCGCTTACAATATGCAAGCACAGCCGCTTTATCATGTACACTATCAATTGCTTCAATAATATAGTGATAACATGGGGATTGCTTTGTTCCTAAATATTCACCAACATTATCTGAATTAATAAAATCATCAATTTCATTCACGATACATTCAGGGTTAATTTGTAAAATGCGTTCAGCCATAACCGAGGTTTTAGCTTTGCCAATATTGGATTTTAACGCATGAATTTGGCGATTTGTATTTGTTACACAAACATCATCCATATCAATTAAGGTAATTTGACCAATACCACTACGCGCTAGCGATTCAGCAACCCAAGAACCTACACCACCGATACCAATTACACAAATATGCGCTTGTGAAAAACATTGCAAAGCCGACTCACCATAAAGCCTAGCTATACCGCTAAAACGTTGAAAGTAAGATTCTTTATTCATCAATAATTAATAATAGTGTTTTATACTAAAACAACTACTCTCCTGAAACTTTTTTACAAATTATAACTGTAATATTTTTTATATAAAGAACTTATCAATAAGTATTAGAGATATTATACCTTTCACGAATAAAAAACCAAATTCATAACTCTTATAAAGGTCAGCTACATCATCATCAACGATGAGTAATCGGTAAAATATTATGTGTATTTGTTTAACTTATTAGTTTTTCCTACAATTTGCCATTTCATACCAAGCAATTGTACCTTTAGCTTGAACAAAGTAGATAAAGGGTCTAATAACCTATCAGGCCGTAATACCCTCGTGCTTAGTCAGGCTAACGTCGAGCAAAATAGAGCTATATATTAAAATAGTTAACAATTTTAATATAGATTGAACATATCTATTTTTTAGATCAAACAAAATTGTTATACGCTAGATACTAAAGTCTTAACAGTATATAATATTAAAAATTTTTAATCTTAATTTAAATAAATTATTGGAGTTTTAATTTTTTATGAAAGAATATAAGGTAGTTATTTATCAAGAAAACGCTTTTTCTTCGTTTCTTTTTGGATCAGCTAATGTTAATCCAGCTAGGTTTACCGAGTTACTAAATAAAAATGCTGAAGCAGGCTGGCGTGTAGTAACGATGGAAAGAGAGATACGTCGCTTGTTCTTATTCTGGAATCGAGAAGCTCACATTGTTATCCTTGAGCGTGACCGTATTTAAACAACCTCAAAAGAATTTTTATTAAAATAATCCATTACAGGTAATAATATTTTAAATTAATAGTTGTAAGGTTGAAAATCAATATGCTCATTAGGGCATATTATTTCTACTAAATAAGATAAACTCAAACTGGCTAATTGCTAAATTAGTAAATTAGAAGTATTAATTCTTTGTTAAAAAGTTTCAGGAAACACTATGTTTCAGTATAAAATAGGCAACTTTAAGATTTATGCTGTAATTTTTGCTCTGCTAGAGCTAAAAAAACAATACCTATAATGATAGATAACCCACCAAGCATGCGTGTCAATGTAATTTGCTCATCAAAAACAATAACCGATACCAACATTACTGTAACCACCTGTAAATGAGAAGCGGCAAAAGCTGGACCCACTGGGGCTTTTTTTAATAATACCATCCAAGTGACAAATGCCCCTGTATAGCCAAGCATTACTAAATAAGCCCAACCATAAGTAAAAATACGGATTAACCAATCAATACTCACTTCAAATGGCATAGCTGATATTGCCGTTAATTTAAAGCTTGTTTGACCAAATGTGTCAAAAAATAATAGTAAAATAAATCCAATAATATAAAATTTTTTCATTACGTAAGCCCCACTAAAACTACGCCTGTAGTAATAAAAAATATACCAATGATACGAAATAAAGTAAGGTGCTCTTGAAATAAGATACGGCCAGCTAACATAACAGTTATGATATTAAATGAACCTAGTAAAATACCTTGCGATAAAGGCACTTTACTTAAAAATGCTAGCCAAAAAATAAAACCGATAAAATATGTGCCAAACCCCAACCAAAGCCAAAAATTGCTAAATAATTTTTGCCAATAATGTAAACCCTGCTTATTTTTTGAAGTAATTGCGGCATACTTAAATGCAATTTGCCCAACAGTATCACAGGCAATATTAATTAACCAAAGAACAATAATTAAGGTTGACACTGCTGGCAAAATCCGTGTATTTCTAGCACACTATGTTTGATTAAAAAATCACTTTGTTGTGCTAACTGTTTAAATTGATGTTCGATATCTTGTGAATGTTTTTCGATGATTTGTTGACATTTATCGCAAATGAATAAAATTGAAATATGTTCAGGATCTTGAAAATGTGGACAAATAATATAGCTATTAGAAGATTCCACTTTATGGATAAAACCTTGTTCAAGTAAAAATTCAAGTGCACGATAAATTGTTGGAGGTTTAGCTTGTGGTTCGCTTACTTTTAGTAGATCTAAAAGATCATAGGCACTCATTGCTTTATTTGCCGTTAACATAATATCTAAAACTGTTCGACGTTGCGTTGTCAGTTTAATACCACGTTTTTTGCATAAAGTTTCAATCTTTTCAATTAACAGATTATGCATTTAATATCCTTTGCCTTTAGCCATAATTTTTTTGTGCAGCTTTTCTTCGTCTTATTTCTTTAGGATCATTGATTAAAGGGCGATATATTTCAATACGATCACCATTTTTAACCAATTCATTAAGATCACAACGTTTTCCATAGATGCCGATTAAATGTTCATCTAGTTTAATCTGGCATAACGATAAGATATTGGATTTTGTAATTGCTTGCAAGACATTCGTTTGCTCACCAACATTACAATTAATTACTGTTGGATTATTCGGTAACGCATAAACAACTTGAATATTGATCATTTTAATAAATCTGCCTTGCTCTTTTTGAAAACGCATTAACCATACTAGTCATGATTTCTTTAAATATAGGAGTAAAAGTCATATCTAATAATTTATTTTTGAACTCAAAATCTAAATTGAGACTAATTTTACTTTGGTTTTCAGTAATTTTAACAAATTGCCACCGACCCGATAATTGTTTAAATGGACCTTCTAAAAGCGTTATATCAATTGAGTTAGGTTCATTAACTCTATTTAATGTGGTAAAAGATTTTTTAAAACCGAACTTTTCAACCTTAATAAAGGCAGTCATAATATTATCTTGTTTTCTAATAATGCCTGTTGCGATACAATCAGGAATGAATTCTGGATATTTTTCTATATCATTAACTAAAGCAAACATTTGCTCAATTGAGTAGGGCTCAATAACTTCGTGAAAAACATGTGCCATAATAATAAAATAAAAAGTTAAAATTAGTAGCATATAGTATCACGTAACTCTATAATAACGCACATTATGACTAAGAAAAAATTACACAAGCCGGGATCGGCAACTATTGCATTAAATAAACGTGCACGCCATGAGTACTTTATTGAAGAGGAAATTGAGGCGGGATTATCCCTGCAAGGTTGGGAAGTAAAATCTCTCCGTGCAGGTAAAGCAAATATTAGTGATAGCTATGTTTTACTTAAAGATGGTGAAGCATGGTTATTTGGTGCAACTATTACGCCGTTAAATGTTGCCTCAACGCATGTTATTTGTGAACCGATGCGAAATCGTAAGTTGCTGCTAAATGAGCGTGAGCTCAACTCATTATTTGGTCAGATCAACCGCCAAGGCTATACGGTTGTTGCTCTTTCATTATATTGGAAAAACGCATGGGCAAAAGTAAAAATTGGTGTTGCCAAAGGTAAAAAAGAATACGATAAACGTACCGATATTAAAGAACGCCAATGGCAAGTTGATAAAGCACGTATTATGAAAAACGCAAATCGGTAATGTTTTGATTCACTTCGTAAAATATAACGCTAGCAGTAGATATCGATTCAATTTCTGTTTTAATTAGATTTGCTAGCGCTATCTTTTTTAGTACATTATAAATCTGCAATATACTAACGTTGATCATCAACAGTTACGCCTGCTGGCGGAGTAAATTTGAATTTGTCTAATGCGACTTTACCTAGTGTTTGTCGAGACAAGTCATAAAAACTACGTTGGCCATCTTCTTCTATAATAGTAAAGTTAGAAATCATACCTGTAGGTAATACCGAAATAATAAAGTCTTGATTAGACCCATCTGTTGGTTTTAAGGTAAACGAATCTTGTTTACGAGTGACATTATAAACATTCCAAATTGGGTTATGACTGTCAGTAATTAGTAACATTAATCGGTTATCGATCGCTTTTTTCAAGTCCATTACACTAACTTGTTGAACTGCTGGTGTGTATACCCACATATTCTTTCCATCAGAAATAATCGATGTTTCATCAGGTTCATTCATCGTCCAATTAAAATAGTAAGGTCTACTAACCCATAAATCGCCTTTACCTTCTTGTACTTGTTGATTATCGGCCGTTTTCACATCTTGCGAAAACCTTGCATAAAACCCGTCAATTTTATCTAAACGTTGTTGTAATACTTCTTTATCACTAGCCCATGCTGATAAACTAACTAATGCTCCAATTAAAAGTAAAAACTTTTTCATAATCAATCCTTATGTATTTATTCTATAAAAATATGTTAAATATATTTTGATTACTATATATGATCGAAATATTACCGTTTTTATTCCACTGGGGGAAGATATTTTCTTTTCTTTTTTCACTTACAAAATAACAAGTATATAATAGGTTTTATTTTACAAATGCGGATAAATACCTGCCATGCCGAGTATGTCTTTTGAATTTACTACTGATGAATTTAAACCATTAGCAGCTAGAATGCGCCCACGTAATCTAGCTGAATATATAGGTCAATCTCATCTATTGGGGAAAGATAAACCGCTACCAAAAGCAATTGAAGCTGGAAATTTACACTCAATGATCCTTTGGGGGCCGCCAGGCACGGGCAAAACAACTTTAGCTGAAATTATTGCTCATCATGCTAATGCTAAAGTTGAACGAGTTTCTGCCGTTACATCTGGCATAAAAGATATTCGTGAAGCAATTGAACGTGCTAAAATTAATCAGCAAGCAGGGATGCGCACTATATTATTTGTTGACGAAGTTCATCGTTTTAATAAAAGTCAACAAGATGCATTTTTGCCTTATGTCGAAAACGGTACTGTTACGTTTATTGGAGCAACAACTGAAAACCCATCATTTGAATTAAATTCTGCATTATTATCTCGTGCAAGAGTCTATTTGCTCAAATCATTAACCAACCATGACATTGAGCAAATTTTACAACAGGCAATGGACGATCCTAACCGTGGTTATGGTAATAAAAACATCAATCTACCCGAAGAAACAAAAAAACAAATTGCTGACTTCGTTGGTGGTGATGCAAGGCGAGCACTTAACACACTTGAACTATTAATTGACATGTCAGATGGGCATGAACTTACACCTGATTTACTCAAAGAAGTTATGGGAGAACGTAGTGCGAGATTCGATAATCAAGGCGATCGTTTTTACGATTTAATTTCCGCGGTACATAAATCAATACGTGGTTCCGCACCTGATGCCGCTCTGTATTGGTATGCAAGAATTATATCAGCTGGCGGAGATCCACTTTATGTTGCACGTCGATTATTAGCCATTGCCTCGGAAGATGTTGGTAATGCCGATCCTAGAGCTATGCAAGTCGCGCTTGCGGCATGGGACTGCTTTACAAGAGTTGGTCCTGCTGAAGGTGAACGTGCAATTGCACAAGCAATCATCTATCTTGCTTGTGCACCAAAAAGTAATGCAGTTTACCTTGCATTTAAACAAGCAATGACTGATGCCGAATCAAAACCTGATTACGATGTTCCTGAGCATTTACGCAACGCTCCAACAAGCTTAATGAAAAACTTAGGTTATGGCGCTGAGTATCGTTACGCCCACGATGAACCCAACGCTTTCGCAGCAGGTGAAAATTATTTTCCGCCAGAAATGGCTAATACAAAATATTATCGCCCAACAACTCGTGGTGCTGAAAAAAATTATACTGAAAAATTAGCATGGATAGAAGAACAAAACCTCTCAAGCTCTATTCAACGTTATAAGTCTAAAAAATAGAGGCTGTGTTTATTTTTTATAAAAATATTCTGAAAGAATTTGATCTAACAAAATAATTATAAAATGGAAAATACTATTTCTACATACTTATTTTTGTACCCTACCTTTAAATCTTAAAATAATGTTAAAAACTTTCAGGAAACCATGTATTTGAGTATAAAATTTTAAATAATTAAAGTGCTTTTTATCTAAAAATATGTCGTGTTAGATCTGTATCTTTTTAACAACCTGGAGCAAGCAAAGAAAATGATTGAAAATAACTTACCATTTATAATACTGAAAAAATCATGAGGCATTAAATAATATGACGCCTATTGAATACAAAACACAAAAACAACTAGCATGATTTTCTACGTTAGTTTTGTATTAAAAATGAGATAATCACACATCAGCTAGTTGTAAACTATTAAAGTTATGAAACAGGATTAATTTTATGCCGGCATTATTTGAATATTCAAATATATCAAACACTGTACTCAATATATTAGATAAAAAAGGATACCGAATTTGGTATGACGAAAAGTTAAAAATGTACTGTGCTGAAAAGAACGGTTGGGATTTTATGGCCGATTCACCATCAGGTTTGTTAGGTTTAATTAGCATTTATGAATTTAAAAAACCAGCTATATATAAAGAATATTGGTGGAAAGATGATGATAAAAACTTACTAAAAAATTTAAGAAAGAAACCTAAATACATATCAGTTATAGATAAAAATATAAGATAGATTAAAGTTAAGTTACTAAAAATAAAGCAAAAGCAACTAAGTGATTTTTTACATATCATAAAATAATAATATAAAAGCAAAAAGCCCAGCATGACTGCTGGGCTCTCTATATTTAAAAGTCTGGCGGCACCCTACTCTCACATGGGTAAT